>DJFR01000127.1:0-15637 GCA_002432545.1 Flammeovirgaceae bacterium UBA5867
TCCTACCGGTATACCAATTGTACCGGGAGTTTGTCCTGGCTGAACCAGCATTGGAAGTTTTACAGTTTTACCGTTGAAAGTTACCGTTGCATACTTTGTTACGCTTTCAGAGAAGTCGATGTCTTTCGCATCTTTCGGAGCCACTGTTACATAGTGATCCCAGGTTGCTTTTGTGATCGGATCCGGAAGTTCCTGAAGCAACGGGTTGTTGGCTTGTGAACCATTACCGATGTTACCACTTTCGTAGATAACCAGTTCCCATGTTCCTGCTTTGTAGTTGCTCGCAATTGCATCAGCAGCAGCGCCTACGTTACCTGCAAATGTTACCGCTGCTGCAGCAGTTGCCGGCAGTTCGTATACTCCATCGTACAGGCATTTATCCCAGAAGCTCTGGAAGTCGAAAGTCTGATCTTTATAGAACCAGGTCTTCCAATTATTTTTTACAAATTCGAAGTAGTCTGCTTTCGGTTCATTCGCCCACACGAGTAAGCTCTCTTGTGCTGCGCGTGACTTGAAGATTGGCGTGATAGTCGGCTGACCCAAGCTAAAGAAATTCTTCTTCGGCTCTGCATCGTTCCATGCTTCGAGGAAGTGATGATCCGGAGCCATATATTTAGCAAGTGTCCCGGTCTCGTCTTCTTTATAGCTTGTGGCAACAGAAAGCTCTACGTTTTTCAACGCTGCTGCGATCTTGTCACCTGCAGGGAAATCATATACCGGGTTACAGTTATAGAAAATTACTGCACCGATCTTTCCTGCTTCCAATTCGTTTACGAAGTTCGACATGGCAACATCATCGCCCTGACGGAAATTTACCGGAGTGCTGATGTCGATTGTTGTGCCGTAGCTTCCGAGTATATCGTTGATTGCGTTAACAATCACCTGAATAGACTTGTCGTTAGAACCTGCTACTACCAATGCGTTACCACGGTTAGCCCAAAGTTCTTCTGCTGCTTTTGCCAGGTGTGCTTTTTCAACGCCACCACTAACGGTAGGACGACCAGCTTTACCGGCAAGCAAATTATATAGTTGAGTAACTACAGCACCTTCTTCAGAAGGTTTGATCTGTGTTCTGTAGTCTGCATTGGCACCGGTCATCGACAGAATTGATTCAAACTGATAGTGACGAGACATATCACGTTTGTCTTCTGTAACCTCGCGGGTTAATGCATATTGTTTTGTAAACTCTATTGGAGAAACCCAGCTGCCAATGAAATCAGCGGCAACACTTACAATAACTTTTGCTTTGCTGAAATCATATGAAGGAACAACAGCAGCACCGAAAGACTCTTCGTTCGCTTTTACAATTCCGTATGAAGATGTCTGATCATACTGAATGTGCTGTGTTGAAGCATACGTTGTTTTGAATTTATCAATCGCAGCTTTTGTGCTTGGACTTAATATAGTGTTGCTAACGATTCTGATTTGTCCACCTTTACCGGAGATGTCGTTCAGTTTTGCAATTACTTGTCTGTCGAGATCTTCCCAGCTGATTTTATCTTTTCCNNTGTGCACTTACACCACCTTTTGTAACATTAGACAGTGCGTTACCTTCTATTTTAATCGGGCGACCTTCACGTGTTTTTACTACGATGCTACAGTAGTCTCCACCATTAACATACGATGAAGCGTAGTAGCTTGGTAAGCTTGGATCTACATCTACCGGCTTGTTAACATACGGGATAGCTCTGCGGATAGGTGCTTCACAGGCAGCCAATGCAACGGCCGATACGCCAAAGCCCATCATCTTCAAAAAATCCCTGCGCGAATGTCCCAGGTCTTCTTCCGGACCAGGCTGAGCAAATTCGTGATGAGCATTCTTCACAAACTCTGGATTGTTTGCCAACTGCTCGATGCCTTTCCAGTATACCTTTTTTGATTCTTCCATTTTACAGTGAATCGTTATCCGTTATCAGTTAATTCTTTTCTAAATAGTTTTTCTTAGTAGTGACACTTCGAACATTCAAGTCCACCGATGTCTTCTACTTTCATTGGTGTCTTCTTGCTCTGGTTGTGAATCTCTACCAGGTTATCATAGTAGGCATTGCCTTTCGCATTCACATCTGTCTTGCGGTGACAATCGATACACCAGCCCATGGTTAACAGGGAGTGCTGACGTACAACATCCATTGTTTCAATCGGACCGTGGCAAGTCTGACATTCAACACCACCAACATTTACGTGTTGTGCGTGGTTGAAGTAAGCCAGGTCAGGAAGGTTGTGAATGCGAATCCATTCGATAGGCTTGTTGGTTTCGTAAGCCTTTACAATTTTACCGATCTCTGCGTCACCTGTCAGTGTACCTGATTTAATCTGGTTGTGACAGTTCATACAAATGTTCACAGAAGGAATGGTAGCACTTCTGCCTTTCATTACACCTACGTGACAGTATTTACAGTCGATCTCATATTGACCTGCGTGAATCTTGTGCGAGAATGCTATAGGTTGTTTTGGTGCGTAACCTTGCTGAACACCTACAGAGTATAATCCGTTGATTACCGCTTTGAAACCAAGTGCTGCTGTTACGAACACTATAATAAAGACGAAACCACGGCTTCTGAAAATCGATCCTGTTGTTACTTCAGGATGTACAACATCTTTGTCTTCTTCTGAAAGTGTCTTCTGATCGATGAAGCGCTTCAGTGCTGATACCAGGAATCCTAATACAACTAAAAGAAGTATAAGGATAACGATCATACCGATCAGTATAACATTGAGGTATGATGAAGGAAGGCCTTCTTGTTGAGCAACCTTAGGGCCACCGACATCACCACCAGGAGGTGCTACCTCTGGTCCTTTATCAGTTTCCGCTTTAACATACGCGAGAATGTTCATGATCTCTTCATCCTTGAAAGCGGAGAAGGCAGTCATCTGCGTTTTGTTATACTCTTCATACAGCTTTACTGCATACGGTTCACCGCTGGCTATAACAGCCGAAGAGTTCTTTACAAAAGACTTGATCCAGTCAATGGATGGTGTTCTATCATATACACCGGCCAATGCTGGACCAACTAATTTTTGATGTACTCTGTGACAAGCTTTACAGTTCGCATTAAACAACGCCTGACCTGCGCTGATAGCAGCGGGGTCTTTGGAAATTTCCTGAGCGTAATTGGTAAAACTGATTAATGCGAAAACGAGGACGAGAGTAAAGAACTTGCAAGCGGAAGAAGTGAAATGTTTTATCATGTTAGGTTCAGTGTCCGTTTTCAAAACAAGCGGCACAAATCTACTATCGGAACTCATTTTTTCAAATTTATTTGATTCGTTGCGCAATAAATAATGACGAAAAACTTACCTCAAATGACCTTTTTTGAGCAGTAATCCCATCATTTCGCGCGAAGGTATACACGGAAAGCGAAGATGGTATATAAATCATATAATAAAATGTAATTTAGAATCATTCTTAAAAACAACCCTGTTTCAACAGTAAAAGAATGAAGCAAAAGCACACATTAGAATGTTCTAATCTGTCTAAACACATCACTTCTTTTTAAAGATTAAGTCAGTTTGTTGTACAGCTATAACTCGATTAAACAGCTCTTTCAGAAAATGATATTCTTCGGAGGTAAAAAGTGTGCGTGATATCTGCAGTGAGTTGTTGATTGATAGCCTGCTCCCCTGCTGTTGCAGATCAAATAAATAACGTCCACCGGCATTCGGTAAGGCAAGTCCTACCTTTTGAGGAAGATCAACCGGGGCAAAATTATCCGGGAATTCAAAATTTAGTATCAAAGTCTCCTCCAATGGTACACCAAAGTCAACAGGGTATAGTCGTTCAGCAGCGCGAAAAGGGTTCTGTTCCCATCGACCTATAATAAAAGGATTAAACAAAAAGCCGGAAGCATTCATGTTTTCAGTTTGCGTCATCTCTATATCCAGCTTCACTACGAGTGGTCGGGCCAACTCTTCTGTGTTTTCTATTTTGAAATTACGGATGTCGAGGTTGTTCATCTTCTTGCCAAGCTCATGCACAAATTCCTTATCACTTCCCGCGGCATGAATTTCCTTTCGCTTATCCAACGCAGCATAACCATTGTAAGTAGACTGCAGTGTTCCTTTAAAAACTCCATCGGGTTCAAGCTTCAGATTTATCAACGTGATCTTTCTCGATTTTTCGCTCGGATTCAATTCATGCCAATACGATTCCTTTTCACCAAGCACACGTCCTTTACCATTCAAACATCTTTCCGGAAGCATACCGAATGGAAGAAAATCATCGGTTGCATCGAGCAGATATGATTTGTTATTGATGTTCAGTTTAGCAACAACATAATTGAAATCACTTAACACCGGGTGCAATTCTGTTACCCATCCGTTTTTACGGGTTGATAAAATTACCGGCTCTGTATTCAAGCCCGCATACTTCAGTGCTGCTATAAGCGATAGATTTATATCCCCTACGTTACCGGTCTTCTTGTCAAAGGCACGCTTTATTCCAAACTCACTATATGTTCCATATACATCATTCCAGCGATACCACGCTTTTATAAAATCATATATCTTCTTCGCTTTTGCTACCGGATCGGTCTCACCGGCAACCAACAGTTCTACGTGCTCATCAATAATATCTTTTCCGCGCTTTATCTGTACGCCAAACTTCTCATCCTTCCGAAGNNTGCACTTCAGCAAGCTCAAAGTTTATCATCGAAAGAAGATTCGAACGAGCCGTCATATAGGCTTCATCTTTAAATGCAGGTATATCTTTCATACCCCACTTGAACCGGGCACAATCAGCCTGATAACCTCCCCCGGGAGTATAGCAGTCACGTATTACTTCGCTTTCGTTTTTAGTAAGTTTCAAAAATCCTTTCAGCGAAATATTGAATTTATAGTTTGCCGGTACCGAGGCCCAATACTCACTCATCACTTTGGGTATATCCGATTGAAACTCCCAGTTATGAAAATTAAAAATGAACGGTGACTCGATGATATAGTGTACTTCAACAACACTTCCTACACGCACGTTGGGTACAGCAAACTTGCTTGCATCCCAGTATTTACTGATGTTTTCTGTGAACAGATTTTTACTCTCAAGCTTCGTTTCTTTCATCGAACCATTTTCATAGCTGAAACTCGAGGCCCTGACCGATCGTACACGCTCGGCACGCGACTCCCGCTTATGCAAGGGTATTTCAAAATCAGCATAGCTCAGTCCGCCCTTCTTCAGAATTTTTATCTTGGCGTGATATTCAAACAGCAAATTATTGTCATTACTGTTGTCGATATAGGCTTCTCCAAATTCATTTAAAACAACGGCTACAGCAGCTGTGTCTTTCTCATAAACTTTCATATCAAGTTCACGGTAGGTAGTCTGACCGTATGGGAAACCATGATCTTGGGCAACAGAGAATAATGTTGATCCGCTAAACAGGAGGAGTAAAAGTATACGCATGCAGGTAAACAGGTTTAGCGCAAGATACTTCTTTTTGTGTTGATGTGTTGGTGTGTTGAGGTATTGATGTAGCTGGAAATATAGTTGATACAACAGATGATGTTAGTGTGTGATTTTGTTAGCATTTTTGAGACCATGAGAATCGGACTTCTTTCGGACACACACAGTTACCTGGACAAAAAAGTATTCGACTATTTTAAAGACTGCGATGAGGTATGGCATGCCGGAGATATAGGCGACAAAGTTGTAGCGGATGAACTGGCAAAGTTTAAATTCTTTCGCGCGGTATACGGAAACATTGATGACAAAAGTGTGCAGGCGGTATACCCGGAAGATCTGCGTTTTACCTGCGAAGGTTTAAACATCTGGATGACACACATTGGCGGTGCACCTCCAAATTATAATCCGCGTGTAAAAAAGTTACTGAAAGAAAATCCGCCCGATATGTTTATCTGTGGTCACTCGCATATACTGCGGGTAAAGCGCGATGCAGCTTTCAATGGCATGCTATACCTGAACCCGGGCGCGGCAGGCAATCATGGTTTTCACGCGATCAAAACGATCGTACGATTTGAGATAGTAAAGAAAGAAATCAAAAATATGGAGGTGATTGAACTGGGTAAACGTGGTGCGCTGGTATAGCGCTATATTTTACCAGCCTTAGAATTGATAGCGAAGCGAAACACCATTGCCATTCATGTTGAATGACACAGTTTGCTCGCCTTCGTGTTGCTCAAGGTAACGCTTGTATTTCTTCGCTCCTTTTGTCCAGAGAATAACACCGGGTATACCGGTACCTAAGCCGCCTACAATCATAAGTATGCCTATAGCAGCTTTAGGGTCACCTTCTTCGTATGTAGTGCCGTTGTAGGAATTGTAGGTGTAATACGTTTCTTCTGCACTACTGAATACAATGACACCGCCCACCAGCAAAGCACCACCGATAATGGTAAGCGTGCGGCCTGCGTTTCGCATCCGCAGTCCGGGTGGCATATATACTTTATACGCACCTTCCCCTGCCGGGTTCATAATCAACGGACTGACTACCGGTTTATCATGATTAGCAGAAGCTAATGTCTGATTGAACTGTGCCCATGCAGGCATAGTCGTAGTGAGTAACAGAATTACGAACAATGTTGCTTTCATACAACAGGGTGTATATATCGTGAAGGAGTTACGCTTCTTGCTACACGTACTGGTTCAGCATCACAGGCATCACCAGCATCAGAATGTCTTCGCTTTCATCCTTGTCTACCGGTAAAATCACACCTGCTTTGTTCGGAGCAGACATAGTAAGTCTGATCTTGTCTGAATCCAGGTTGGTAAGCATTTCAATAAGGAACTTCGCGTTGAAGCCGATCTCGATGTCTTCACCTTCGTGCTCGCAGCTCAGTCTTTCGTTCGCTTCGTTCGAGAAATCCAGGTCTTCTGCAGAGATCTGCAATTCGCTGCCTGTAATTTTCAGGCGAACCTGGTGCGTTGTTTTGTTCGCGTAGATAGAGATACGNNAAGAAGGCGTTCGACATGTTGAAGTTCAAATTAACTTCTGTATTCTCAGAAGGCAGTGTGGCCTTCAACAGGTTCAATGCTTTGCGTGGGATGATAATCGCATTACCATTATCCGATTTTACATCGGTTCTTCTGTAACGCACCAGGCGGTGTCCGTCTGTAGCAACAAAAGTTGTATTCTTATCGCCCAGGTTTACATATACACCTGTCATGGCAGGACGAAGTTCATCGTTGCTGGTTGCAAAGATGGTATTGTTTACCGCGCGTGATAAAACCTCGGTAGAGATCTCGGCAGAGAAATCGTTCGATACGGTTGGAACCTTCGGGAAGTCCGTTGCATTCTCACCGGAAAGCTTATAACGACCATTATCAGAAATGATTTCAACACTATACGTAGAGTCATCGATCGAGAACGTGACAGGTTGCTCCGGAAGGTTTTTCAGCGTGTCGAGCAAAATACGCGCAGGCACAGCGATACTTCCTTTTTCTTTTGATTCAACCTGGATCTCCGTAATCATAGAAGTCTGAAGATCAGAAGCCGTTACCGTCAAACTTCCTTTCTCAAGTTCAAACAGGAAATTCTCCAGGATGGGAACTACCGGGTTTGTAGTAATTACACCATTGATATTAGAAAGTTGCTTCAGCAGGTAAGCAGAGTTAACGATAAACTTCATTCGTGAAAAAGTGTTTGAGGTTGTTAAAGCGGCGGTAAAGTTATAAAGAAAACCGAATTATAAAACGACCGGGAAATTGCAAAAAAAACTGACAATTCAAGAAATCATTTCAAAAAATATCGCTTCGGATGGAGAATAGCCCTGATTTTGTTTTCGTGCAGCACGCTCCAGTCATTTTCTACCTGTCCGAAAAATTGATGTGATCCTGCAGAAAAAATTTTCAATACATATTTTTTTTCAGCGATATCGGTGATGGTGAGCAGCATGAGCGGGTCTTTTTTGGAAAGACTATCCAATGCCGGAGTCGCGTCAATGTACTCATCCACCGTAAGCAACGACACCGCATCGAGGTAGTTATTCATCTTCGCTGTATCCGTTTGCACGCCTTTTATCCCGAAAAAGTTATCGTCCATTTCAACCAGAAAGTCATCAGTTGGATGATTCGGAAAGCTGGCTGCCAGGTTTTTAAAATTCCGCCAGTTAAAACCGAAGATATATTTATCGCGCCAGCCTTTCTCTGTCAGTTCAAATATACCTGACACATAAACGCGATACCCCGGAATGGACATAACGTAGGGACTACCCGCCCCCACACCTTTAAAGTATGCCTGTGTTTTTGCTTCATTACCACCGGCAAAAAATTCCTCCACGGTTTTACCTCCCGATATCAACGATATTTTTACGCCACGCTTTTCAATCACGTTACTTATCGAGTCTTGCTGCGATTGTGCTACCGGTCGTTTTGGTTTCGCTTCACGCAACGTGGCAAACAATACTTCGATCATGTTACGATCAGCGTTGAATTGTTCATTCACCTTCCAGGCAGAGCCCATATATTTCAGATCAACTTTTCCGGCAGCTGATTGTAATACTACTTCGTTTACCTCGCGGAGATCGGCCTTCCTGAAAAGAGTTTCGTCTACTTCAAAAGTATTATCACGTTTGCCGTACCAGAACGTAACAGCAGTAGCTGCCAGCAGCACGACCAGTAGAACCAGTAACCGTTTATTTTTTTTCTCCTGCATATCAGAACCGGGCAAATTTATTTCTCCTCCAGTACGCACGAATTAGTCCGAAAACAATCAGCAATACAATGGGCACTCCGAGGTTGATCATCTGCCACTTCATTTTTTCCTGCTTTATTTTTTCACGATCGAGCGGGCGAATCCGTATCTGCTTGCTGCGCGCCTGTATCAAACCATTATCTTCTGTGAGGTACGCGAGTATATTCATTAACAGTTCGCGGTTAGCAAAAGTATAATTATTGAAGGGATAGAAACCCAATGGCTGCGGCTGGCGCGTGCGTGGATTAACTTCATTGCGAATGATATCGCCATCAGCAATCACAACGAGTTTGGTATTTTTACTTTGATCAATCACTGCAGATTGTCCTATACCTTCCGGTAAAAATCTGTTCTTGAACAAAGACGAAAAACTCCCTTCGAGTAAATAGCCTACCGGTATAGCACTTTTAGAGAAGTCTTCTGCTTTTACATTCTTGCGCAATTCATTTACACTTACGTTTACCGGAGCTGTAAGTGTGCGGCTATAATTTGATGTAAGTAACAACGGAGTCTTCTTTACACCAGGCGCTTTTATGGTATCAACACTGCTGGTAAATTTTAACACCACGGCATCGAGGTTGCGCGTAACCGGGTGTTCTGCATAATGATTAATGAGCGGAAAGAATGGCCAGTCAATCAATTGCATCTGTGGCTTCCCTCCTGTCTCACCCGTAACGATCGGATAAGGTGCTGCACTCTGATCTTGTATCAGGTCAGGATTGATACGCACACCATATTTAAAAAGCTGATCGTCCAGGTTAAGATCGTATGGAACAGCAAAGTAATTTTCGAGCGAAGCACTGTCCATACTCGCATCAAGCTTATCCAGGAGAAACATTACTTTACCCCCTTGCATGATATACTGATCGAGTCTGAATTTATCAACCTGCGAAAATGCAGCGCGGGGTTTCGCGATAATCAGTGCGGTATATTTCTGAAGATCAGTCGCAGAAGCAAGATTTGTTTTATATACATCATATACTTCCAGCAGATCGTTGTTGAAGCTGGCTATACTGCCTCCCTCCAACTCACCATGCCCGGTAACAAAACCGATGCGCTTCCGGTTGGTGTTAGCCAGTTTATAAATCGTGTTGATCAGTTCGAACTCTATATTTTCAATAGACTGGTTAATTCGTTCATCAGATGTTTTCGCAGTGCTTCCCTTCAGCAGCATCAACCCGGATTCCATACCTCCCGCAGAGACAATAGCCCCGGGAAAGATAATTTTCTCCACGCGCTGTCCATCCTTTGTATCTATAACATTGGTGGGTTGTATACCGCGCCTGCCGAGGTCGTTCATGAACTCGGCCTGAGCCTGCTGTCCTTTGGCAGTGGCAGGATTGGTAAATATATAGTTTACTTTATTATCCGAGTATATTCTGAATTCTTCCAGCGTTTCGCGAATGGCTTTCTGAAATCTGCGGAAGCCCGCGTTCAATTCACCTTCCAGGTATACTTCAATATATACTTCATCTTCCAGGTTGCCCAGTATCTCCCGAGTCTGCGGTTTAATGCTGTAGCGTTTTTCATCGGTAAGATCAACCCTGAAAAAATAGTGTGAAGCCAGCAGGTTTACCAATACCACCAGCACAATACCGTTGGCAAAGAATAAATAGTCGCCCAGTTTTCTGCTCTTCCAGTTTACCATTGCCTGCTTCCTAAAATTAATTTTGTTGCTGATAATAACAGAAAGATCACACTCAGAAAGTACAGCACATCACGACTATCAACCAGTCCTTTGCTAAGCGATTCATAATGGTATACTATACCGAGTTGTTTTATAATCAGAGCATGGGCAGACCACACGTTGAGTGTTGCCAGCGATTCAAACCCGGTAAAGAGTATAAAACACAGAAATGCTGCCACGATAAAAGCAACGATCTGGTTCGGGGTAATAGACGATGCAAATATACCTACCGAACAAAACACACCACCGAGCAGGCACAAGCCTATATATGAACCTGTAATACCGGCAGTATCAACATTACCAACCGGGTTGCCTAAACTATATACTGAAATATAGTATAGTATTGTTGGCACCAGCGCGATCAACACCAGGCAAAACGTGGCGAAGAATTTCCCGAGAATAACATCCCAGTCGCTGAGCGGTTTGGTCATGAGCAATTCCATGGTGCCCGCCTTCTTCTCTTCAGCAAAGCTGCGCATGGTAATGGCGGGGATCAGGAATATAAATACATACGGACCGAGCGAGAACAGCGTGTCCATATCGGCATACCCGTAATCAAGCACCGAAGTCTCCGGGAAAACCCACATGAGCAAGCCGATGCCGGTAAGAAAAACACCGATCACCACGTATGCGATGAGCGAGTTTAAAAAGCTACTGAATTCTTTGGCGAGTACCTGAAGCATGATGATTAAAAACGCAGCAAAGTAAATTTAATTTTGATTATGCTCCACCGGAGACTGTGCCGTAAGCGAATGAAAAATATTTTCGAGCGAGCTTTCCTCCTGCTTCAACCCGATAAGCGATAGATTATTATCAGCAGCAAAGCGAAACAAGGCAGGCCGTATATCTACACCTTGTGAAGCCACTACCTTGAACTTGAACGTATCCAGCAGTTGGACACTGATCACTTCCGGCAGTTGCTGAAGCTGTTCGGCTGTTACTCCCTTTTCAAATTCAGCTACCACCACAACATTACTTTGCTGTGTTTGTAAAAGATGCTCTACGGTATCATCGGCAACTATGTTACCACGGTTAATTACTACAACACGATTACACAGCGCCTGTACTTCCTGCATGATGTGCGTGGAGAAGATCACCGTTTTATCTCGACTGATATCTTTGATAAGTTTACGAATCTCTACCAACTGGTTGGGGTCCAGCCCGGATGTCGGTTCATCAAGGATCAATACTTTCGGATTGTGGATCAATGCCTGCGCAAGTCCTACACGTTGCCTGTATCCTTTCGAAAGTGTCTCAATCTTTTTATTCTGCTCGCGGGTAAGTCCGCAGCGTTCCACCATCTCGCCTACCTGTTGTCTCAACGTCTTCCCCGACAAACCATATAGTTTACCAATGAAGCCGAGATACTCATGCACATACATATCCAGGTATAGCGGGTTGTGCTCAGGTAAATAGCCGGTGATGCGTTTGGCCTCCATCGCATTGTCCACAACGTTATGGCCACCTACATATACTTCACCTTCAGTTGGCGGAAGATAGCATGTTGCTATTTTCATGGTAGTAGATTTACCTGCACCGTTGGGGCCGAGAAAACCTACAATTTCACCTGCTGCCACTTCAAAGGAAATATTATTGACAGCGTGTTGCTGCCCGTAGACTTTGGTAAGATTCCGTATCTGAAGTGACATTCGTTTTTATTTCAGGGTTCAAGTTTAACGGTTTTTAGCGGAATGCGGAAGTTTACCGCTGTCCGAATGCATTCATAAACAGGTTGATGGCAACAACAGGCGCCAGGCTTTTCACAAAAAAACGAGACAAGGCTAACCGGGCAATGTACCATTTCAAGCCATTAACAAATCTTTAACACGCGCATGCGTGTCTGCACTATAATTTTAAGGATCAGCCAATGTTACAAAAGATCAGCAGACACGATTAATCACCGTTGACCTGAAACGTTGAAATGCTGAAATTCGCACCGAAATAATTTTTATTATGCGCTACTTACTTTTTGCCTTTTGTCTTTTTGTTACTGCTTCCTGCTACGCACAGCCCGGCTACAATCTGAAGTTCAAAGTTGATGGATGGAAAGACACCACGGTGTATATGGGTCATTACTATGGCGAAAGCACTTACCTGAAAGATACTGCCCGCGCCAATGCAAAAGGAGAATTTACGTTTACCGGCAAGAAAGAACTGGCTCACGGAGTATATTTCCTCGTGCTCGACAAATCAAAAATATTTGAATTTGTGATCAGCAAGTCGCAGCACTTCAGCATGGAGACAAAATCTGACGACTATATCAAACACATGAAAATTACTGGTGATACGGATAACCGTCTCTTCTTCGATAACATGCTCTTCAACATGGAGCGTCATAAGGAAGCTGAGCCTTTCATCAAGATCATACAAGACAGTACAATTGCTGAAGATAAAAAGAAAGATGCCCGCGCAGGCTTTGCCAAGGTGAATGAAAAAGTATTGGCGTATCAAAATGAAGTGGCGTCAAAAAATCCGGGTACGATGACCGCCACAATTTTCAAATCAAGCATGGCACTCAAAGTTCCGGAGGCTCCTAAAAAAGCAAATGGTACGATCGACTCTACTTTTCAACTCCGCTGGTACCGCGAACATTTCTTCGACAATTTTGATCTGGGCAATGAAGGTTTGCTGCGCATGCCACGCCCGGTATATAGCGACAAGATCAACGAGTACCTCGATAAACTATATGCACCGCAGGTTGATTCCATCACCAGGGCTATCGATAAAATAGTAGCGAAGGCGAAGAAGAATCAGGAGACCTATAAATATGCGGTGTGGACATGCCTGCTCAAATACCAGCAGCCGGAGATCATGGGACTTGATGAAGTATATGTTCGCATCTTCGACAAGTATTATGCTTCCGGTGAGATGGACTTCTGGGTAACGGATAAACTGAAGAAGAACCTGAAAGATTATGCCGATCGCCTGCGCAAGAGTCTCATTGGTAAAACCGCTCCGAACCTGATGATGCAGGATGCGAACTTCAAACCGCGCTCGATGTACGACATCAAAACGAAATATACCATTGTATATATATTCGATCCGGATTGCGGCCACTGCAAAACCGAAACTCCGAAGCTGGTAGATTTTTATACCAAAGATAAAACACGTTTTAACCTCGAAGTATATGCTGTGAGCACTGATACCTCGATGGCCAAGATGCGCGACTATATCAAGACCATGAACATGAAGTGGGTAACAGTAAATGGCCCGCGTACATACGGAGGAACGTATGCTGACCTATACGATGCGGCTACTACACCAAGCTTGTTTGTATTGGATGACAAGAAGAAAATCATTGCTAAAAAACTTCCGGTAGAGAAGCTGGAAGAGTTCTTTGTTAACTACGAGAAATTTCAGAAGACTAAACTGACCGGAAAGACGCCTGCCAAGCTCTGATTACGGACAGTTTAAGGTTCGATTACGAACACTTCTGGTCAATTTAATTTTACAAAACGCCCAATACAACGTGTTTTGGCCTTTTGTAACATTTTCACGATTTTTTCAGTCTTATATGCAACTATTGGCTGCTGGCGAAGTATCTAATGTGTATGAGTTGCTCCTAAACATCAACCTTATAAATAAAGAAAGTTATGGCCTTTTTTGATAAACTCCTCGGTAAGAAAAAACCTGAATTGAAAGCGCGATGTCCCATCACACGGGAACCGATCGAAAGCGGATTTGGCTATCTGTTGACAACGTCACAGGTCATAGCTTCTAAAAAATATTGGGATATGATCATGACAGAACCAGAGACTTTATCCTATACAGTATCTCACTTTAAAAATGTTGCCAGTGGCACGCAGATGCGCACCATGATATTCGATAAATATAGCAGCATTGAAAAACCCTGGATGATCTCCGACTCGTGCATTAACCTGTTCGAGAACGTTGATAAGAAAGAGGCGCGCGAAAACGCGAAGAAGTGGTGGGATAACGGAGGTCAATATATACCTGACCAAAGCGGCTCCCTGGATGAACAGACGTTTAAAGGTTTTAAAGATTATGCTATACTGGAAGCAGGTCGCTCGCGTATAGTGTTGCAATAAGATTTCTTCACAATAGTTTAGGTTAAGTACAAAGGCCTCATGTTCACGCATGGGGCTTTTGTCATTGGGGGAATCGTTATCGGTTAGTGGTTATCCGTTAATCGTAAAAAACAAAATCCAATGGCACAGAGAGCACGAAGGAGACACAAAGGTTCCAAAGTAAATTTTGCAAAGGATCTATACGAATGAAATATACTATATGCCAGCAAGTGCGTTACGAATAACGAACAACTATCAACGGATAACGATTAACGTTCCCTCTAGTTATGCCGATCGATCGTGAACTGTACGAGTTGTATCAGCGACCGCTTGTAATCCGACTCAGGGAATCGCTCTAAAAGTTGAAGGGCATCGCGGTGATATTTGTTCATAGCGTCTTCGGCATATTGAATACCGCCCGAGCGCTTTACAAAGTCAATTACTTCTCTTACTTTTTTAGGCTTGTCGCTTTCGTTCTTTACGATGCTGATGATCTTGCGTTGCTCCAGCCAGCCGGCTTTTGATAAGGCATAGATCAGCGGCAGCGTCATCTTCTTTTCTTTGATATCTATACCAACGGGTTTACCTATTTCTTCTTCACCGTAATCGAACAGATCGTCTTTTATCTGGAACGCCATACCGATCTTCTCGCCGAACTCGCGCATCAGTTTGGTTGCCTCCTCATCGGCTCCGGATGAACTCGCGCCTACGGCACAACACGAAGCAATCAGTGAAGCTGTCTTCTGACGGATGATCTCGTAATATATATCTTCGGTGATGTTAAGCTTGCGCGACTTCTCCATTTGCAGCAGTTCGCCTTCACTCATCTCGCGCACTGCGTTCGATACAATGCTTAATAAATCAAAGTCTTTATTCTCAACAGAAAGCAATAATCCGCGGGCCAGCAGGAAATCGCCTACCAGTACAGCAACCTTATTTTTCCAAAGTGCATTAACCGAAAAGAAACCTCTGCGATAGTTGGCTTCGTCCACCACGTCATCATGTACCAGCGTAGCCGTGTGAAGCAACTCAATAAGGGAAGCACCGCGATAAGTCGATTCGCTGATCTGCCCGCAGGTGCCGGCACTCAGAAAGACAAACATCGGCCGCATCTGTTTGCCCTTACGCTTAACAATATAGCTCATGATCTTATCGAGCAAGAGTATACGGGTTTTCATGGAAGCCCTGAACTTCTGCTCAAACTCCTCCATCTCGCGTGCAATCGGAGCCTTTATATTGTCCAACTTTAAAGACATGTGCGCAAGTATAAGCAATTCAAC
>DJFR01000127.1:15645-16087 GCA_002432545.1 Flammeovirgaceae bacterium UBA5867
AACTGCCGTATTTAGCCGCATGAACTTTATAGGAAATTTCTGGGACGATATCTTTTTTGCCACCATCGTCTTCGTTGTCGCTGTTATCATTGCGCGGTTACTGCGTTATATTATAGGGCGTCTTGTAAAGGGTGCCTCCACAAAACTAAAAGTAGACCCTACCAAGTATAACTTCCTTAAAAATGCTGTAGAGTTCATAGTCTATATTATCGCACTCATTGTTATTTTCAATTCCATACCCAAGCTCAAGAGTTATGGTACCGCGCTGTTTGCCGGTGCCGGTGTACTCGCAGCCATTGTCGGTTTTGCATCGCAGTCAGCCTTTTCAAATATTGTCAGCGGTATTTTTATTGTTATGTTCAGACCCTTCAGCGTGGGCGACCGCGTTCGTGTAGGACAATTATATAGTGGTGATGTAGAAGATATAACGCTGCGTCATACC
>DJFR01000154.1 GCA_002432545.1 Flammeovirgaceae bacterium UBA5867
ACCAAAATCAATAATATACTGTTCGATGCCACTACACGTAACGATGTATGTGTGATTGATCTCGATACACTCATGCCGGGTTATTTTATCTACGATCTGGGCGATATGATTCGCACTTTTGTAAGTCCGGTAGATGAGGAGGAAAAGGATCTTTCTAAAATAAAAGTCCGTCAGAATATATGTGACGCACTGGTAAAAGGTTATCTCACTGAAATGAATGGAGTCCTTACTGATAAAGAGAAAGACTCGATAGAATTTTCAGGACAGATGATGACCTATATTATGGCGCTGCGTATGCTGGCTGATTTTCTGAATGGAGATATATACTATCACACAACATATCCCAGGCAAAACCTGATTCGGGCGCGCAATCAGTTGAGGTTGCTGGATTTACTTACCGGTAAAAACTGAAGTAAATATCTCCCGCAGTACCGATAGCATGCGGGAGATAAAATATACTATATAAACTCAGTCGCGTTGGGACGAGTCTTTACATCGTTTACAAACTTTCTGAACTGCTCTTCCTTATCTTTCTCGCATACAATTACCACGTTACCGAATTCACCGATCAGGTATCCGTTCAATCCTTGTACTACTATAAGTTTATCGGGCGAACCTTTAATGATTGAGTTACGTGTCTCGTAAGTAAGCGCATTGGCAGCAAGCACGTTGTTGTTGTCATCTTTTTCAGAGATCTCGTGAATGGATCCCCACGAACCAAGATCGCTCCATGTAAAGTTGCCAAGGCATACATATACATTGGAAGCCTTCTCCATGATGCCGTAATCTATAGATATACTTTTGCTTTGTGAGTATGCAGCCAGTATACCGTCTTTTTCTCCGGGTGTGCCGAGTTTTGGTTTAACAATCTCATCAAACACTTCAGCTGTTTCCGGTAAATGCTGGTGGAATGCATCAACTATAGCTTTAACACCCCAGATGAAAATTCCGGAGTTCCATACGAAGTCTCCGCTCTCCAGAAATTTCTTGGCAAGCGAAAGCTCAGGCTTTTCCGTGAATGTCTTTACTTTTTTAGCGAAGCTTTTCTCCGTATGATACTGTATATATCCGTATCCGGTTTCAGGTCGTGTGGGCGTTATACCCAGTGTCATCAATTTATCCTGACTCTTTGCCTGGTCTGCCGCTTTCTTGATTACATCCAGAAACTCCTGCTCTTTCAAGATGAGGTGATCCGAAGGAGTAACGACAATCACTGCGTCAGAATTTTTCTGAGCAATTTTGTAGCTCGCATATGCAATACAGCAAGCCGTATTTTTTCGCATCGGCTCGGTAAGTACTTGCTCTTCGTTTAGTGCCGGAAGTTGTTGTCGTACAAGAGAGGCATGCTCTTCGTGTGTAACGACATAGATGTTCTCAACAGGACAGATGGGCAGGAACCGATCGAAGGTTGATTGAAGTAGGGTTTTTCCCGTTCCTAAAACATCCAGAAATTGTTTGGGTTTTGAGTTACGACTGTATGGCCAAAAGCGTACGCCTACTCCTCCGGCCATGAGTACAACATATAAATTTTTGTTCATTTAGTTTTTAGACGTAAGACGTTTTACAAAAGACGTTAGTAGCGGAATTTTATGAAAGAAAATTTTGTGAAATTAGACAATTCCTTCCTTTAATAAGTCATGCAAGTGTATAAAACCGACAACATGTTCGCCATCCATTACCGCGAGTTGGGTAATATTACTCTCTTGCATCTGATGTAAGGCTTTGACAGCAAATTCATCTTTTTCGATTTTTTTTGGAGATCGTGTCATGATGTCGGCTGCCTTTATATCGGTAAGGTTCGTATTCTTTTCAAGCATGCGTCTAAGGTCTCCATCGGTAATTATGCCCAATAGATTTTTGTTTTCATCTATAACGGCAGTACAACCAAGACGTTTTGATGAAATTTCCAATATAACATCCTTGAGTGGAGTATTTGCATTTACAAGCGGCAGCTCGTTGTGAGTATAAACGTCTGATACCTTTAAATATAGTTGCTTGCCTAATGAACCTCCCGGATGATACTCGGCAAAATCACGACTGGAAAAATCCCGTATCTCCAATAAACTTACTGCTAATGCGTCTCCCATAGCAAGGTGTGCTGTAGTGCTTGTGGTAGGAGCAA
Organism: Flammeovirgaceae bacterium UBA5867; assembly: GCA_002432545.1. Classification (GTDB taxonomy): domain Bacteria; phylum Bacteroidota; class Bacteroidia; order Cytophagales; family Cyclobacteriaceae; genus Ohtaekwangia. The sequence goes on from DJFR01000154.1 coordinate 2,123, forward strand.
GGTTATGTGGACATGCTTCTTCTGCAATCGTTGCATTTAACACGAAATCGGCCTGCTGTGCTAAATATGAATTTGTATTACTAACTAAAGCAACAAGCTTTGATCCTCTGCGTTTGAGTAATGGAACTAATACTTTGATCTCCGGAGTGCTTCCACTCTTGGAGATACAAATAACTATATCATCTTTTTGTATCATGCCTAAGTCGCCATGTATAGCATCAGCAGCATGCATAAAAATAGATGGAGTTCCAGTGGAGTTTAGCGTAGCAACAATTTTATTGGCGATGATAGCACTTTTGCCAACGCCTGTAATGACAACGCGGCCTTTTGCAGAATAAATTTCTTTAACACAGGCTTCGAAATCGTCATCAATAAAATTGGTGAGTTTCTGAATTGCTAAGGATTCATTTATTAATACATCCCGTGCAATTTTTTTAATATTTTTTCCTAAATTCAATGCCTTTTCAAAATTAGCTTTGTCTACGGACAAAGATATAACTTATCAGAACGAAATGATGTTGGTCGAAGAGAAAGATGCTCTAAAAGAAAGACTCAAGGAAATTTTTGGGTATAGCCAGTTCCGTGGTAATCAGGAAACGATTATCCGAAATTTACTTGACGGACGGAATACATTTGTAATTATGCCTACAGGAGCAGGTAAGTCACTGTGTTATCAGTTACCTGCTATGATCAATGATGGACTAGCAATTGTTATATCACCGCTTATCGCGTTGATGAAAAACCAGGTAGACCAGATGAATGCGTACGGGGTGAACGCGCGCTTCCTCAACTCTACATTAAGTAAAAGCGAAATCACCCGGTTGAAGAAAGAGTGTATGAACGGTAACGTAAAATTACTATACGTTGCACCGGAGTCACTCAACAAAGAAGAGACTATAGAATTTCTCAAAAAAGTAAATGTCTCATTCGTTGCTATAGATGAAGCCCACTGTATATCGGAGTGGGGACACGACTTCCGTCCGGAGTATAGAAGAATCAAAGCGATGATCCATAACTTAGGTGATATGCCTGTGATAGCACTCACAGCAACGGCTACACCTAAAGTGCAGATCGATATACAGAAGAACCTGCAGATGGAAGAAGCAGATGTATTCATCTCTTCTTTCAATCGTAAAAATTTATACTACGAAGTTCGTCCGAAGAAAGAGACGAAGAAGCAGCTCATCAAATTCCTGAAAGATCATAAAGGTAAATCTGGCGTAATATACTGTCTCAGTCGTAAGAAGGTTGAAGAGATAGCACAGTTACTGAACGTAAACGGATTTAAAGCAGCACCTTATCACGCAGGTCTTGATCCGGATATACGGATGAAAAACCAGGACGACTTCCTGAATGAAGAAGTAGACATTATTGTTGCAACGATAGCATTCGGTATGGGTATAGATAAACCCGATGTTCGCTTTGTTGTACACTATGATGTTCCTAAATCACTGGAAGGATATTATCAGGAAACAGGTCGTGCCGGTCGCGATGGTCTTGAAGGATTGTGCCTTATGTTCTATAGTCACAACGACCTGAACAAACTCGAGAAATTCAATAAAGATAAACCTGTACAAGAGCGTGAGAACGCGCGTATACTTTTACAGGAGATGGAATACTATGCCGAGTCTCCGGTATGCCGCAGAAGACAACTGCTTCACTACTTTGGTGAAGAGTATAAAGAAGAGAACTGCGGCATGTGCGATAACTGCGTGCATCCGCGCGAGCGCTTCGAAGGTATGGATGCTGTGAAGCTTGTGATACAGGCTGTGAGACAAACCAACGAACGCTTCGGTCTCAACCACCTCGTAAATGTTATTCGTGGTGTTGAAGATGAATATGTAAAAAGCTACGGTCACTTCGACCTCGCTATATATGGTAACGGATCAGAAGAAGATGCTGATTACTGGAAGTCAGTTATCCGCCAGACGTTGATTTATCAATACCTGGAGAAAGATATAGATAACATCGGTGCACTGCGTGTTACGAAGAAAGGTGAAGACTTCCTCAAGAAGCCACACTCAATCGAGCTTGCACGTGATCACGACTTTACTACGGAGATCGATGAAGAAGAAGAATCAGAAGCACGCACTCCGGTAAATACGAAGTCGTATGATGTGAAGCTGTTCGAGATACTGAAGACACTTCGCAAGAAGATCGCGAAAGAGAAGAACCTTCCTCCGTATGTAATCTTCCAGGATCCTTCGCTCGAAGAGATGGCTACAACATACCCGACAACAAAAGATGATCTCGCGCAGGTCAACGGAGTGGGTATGGGTAAAGTGAATAAGTTCGGAAAAGAGTTTCTCGAAGTTATTCAGCAATATGTAGATGAGAATGATATTGAGACAGCGAGCGATGTAGTTGTTAAGGCTTCTGTCAATAAATCAAAAACAAAAATCTTTATCATTCAGCAGATCGATCGTAAAGTTGATCTGGAAGAGATAGCAGAAACAATCAACTTATCATTTGAAGATATGTTGACAGAAATCGAAAACATCTGTTACTCCGGAACGAAGCTGAACCTGAATTACTATATCGACCAGGTTCTCGATCCGCACAAGCAGGATGATATACATGATTACTTTATGAACGCTGATACCGACAATCTCGAAGCAGCGCTCAACGATGACTCCATCGCCGACTACTCCGAAGAAGAGATCAGAATGATGCGCATCAAGTTCATGTCAGAATACGCAAACTGATGAGACGTTAATCGTTATCAGTTAACAATGAAACGTGAATGGGATTTTCTCATTCACGTTTTTTATTTAGGGCGACCGGTAATTGTTATAGGTTAATCGTTGTCCATTGCCAGATTATCTATACTATTTGGACACTTCTCCATTAACGAATAACGGTTAACGGCTCACGATTAACGCTTAACGACTCCCAGGCCGTTTTATTTAACCGATTTCGCGGCTATCTTTGGGATTCAACTTGATTTTGACCTCAATGAATATACTCATTATAGGGAACGGAGGCAGAGAACATGCTCTTGCCTGGAAGATAAAGCAAAGCCCGCAGTGCGGAAAACTTTATGTTGCACCGGGTAATCCGGGCACGGCACAGATTGCCGAAAATGTAGCCATAGCGGCTGAAGACTTTTTGAAGCTCGGGCAATTTTGCCTGGATAAAGCTATAGACCTCGTTGTGGTAGGTCCGGAAGCACCGCTGGTAAAAGGTATCCGCGATTTCTTTGAAGCTGATCCCAAGCTTAAAAACATCCTGATGGTTGGTCCTGGTAAAATAGGAGCACAACTCGAAGGAAGTAAAGATTTCTCCAAACAGTTTATGATCCGCAATAATATACCTACTGCAAAGGCCAGAACCTTTCAGGCTGCGGATCTCGATCAGGCGTTCGACTATATCGCTACATGTAAACCTCCTATCGTATTAAAGGCCGATGGACTTGCTGCAGGTAAAGGTGTAATCATCAGCCTGAGCCAGGCAGAAGCAAAGGCGGTGATAAAAGAAATGTTGGTGAATAAAAAATTCGGAGAGGCCAGTGCGAAAGTGCTCATCGAAGAATTTTTGAACGGCATTGAGCTTTCTGTTTTTGTTCTTACCGATGGTAAAGATTATGTGATCCTTCCGGAAGCGAAAGACTATAAACGCATTGGTGAAGGTGATACAGGGCCAAACACTGGTGGTATGGGCGCGGTATCGCCTGTTGTATTCGCTACGAACTCGTTTATGAAACGCGTAGAAGAAGAAGTGGTAAAACCAACCATTGAAGGTTTACAGAAAGATTCCATCGACTATAAAGGATTCATCTTTGTAGGGTTGATGAATGTAGGTGGAACACCGTTCGTTATTGAGTACAACGCGCGCATGGGCGATCCGGAAACGCAAGCTGTTATGCCGCGTATTAAAAGCGATTTCCTGGAGTTACTCGTAGCCGCAGCAAATGGTTCGCTGAACGGTAAGACAATTGATATCGATGATCAGCATGCTGTTACTATTGCATTGGTGTCTGGTGGTTATCCCGGAGATTACGAGAAAGGTAAAGTGATCAGCGGTCTTCAGGATCATGCGAAAGCACTTGTGTTCCATGCAGGAACAAAACAGCACCAGGAAAATGTAGTAACAGAAGGTGGACGTGTACTCGCTATATCCGGTAAAGGAAGCTCGCTGAATGAAGCACGTGAAAAAGCGTATGAGACAGCCGAGCAGATACAATGGGATGGCTTGTACTTCCGCAAAGATATAGGGCAGGATTTGTTGAACTATAAAGTGTAAACGAATGGCATGTTCATGCGGATCTGTAAAAGATAAAAACGGCAAAACTGCCGGTTGCAATAACAACGGAGCCTGCGGCACGGGTGGTTGCAATAAGATGAATGTATTCGATTGGCTGTCTAACATGGACATGCCAACGCAAGATAGATTTGATATAGCCGAGATACGTTTTAAAAACGGAAGGAAAGAATTCTTCCGTAACTCGGAGAAACTGATGCTTACCACAGGTGATGCTGTAGTAGTAGAGGTTCCGAACGGACATCACATCGGGTATATATCACTTCAGGGCGAACTTGTGCGGCTGCAAATGCAGAAGAAGAAGGTAGCTAACGATGGTGAGATCAAAAAGATATACCGCATCGCGCACCAGAAAGACCTCGAGAAATTCGAAGAGGTAAAGAAGCGTGAGATGCCGACACTATATCGCACGCGCGAGATCATTCGCGACCTGAAACTCGAAATGAAACTTTCCGATATCGAGTATCAGGCCGATAATATGAAGGCTACATTCTTTTACTCTGCTGACGATCGTGTTGACTTTCGCGAGTTGATTAAACTGCTGGCGGGTGAATTCAAGATCAGAGTAGAGATGCGCCAGATCAGTTTGAGACAGGAAGCTGGCCGCCTGGGAGGTATAGGTGTATGCGGACGTGAGTTATGCTGTGCTACCTGGTTGAGCGAATTTAAAAACGTTGCTACCAGTGCCGCACGCTATCAGAATCTGTCGCTCAATCCAAGTAAACTTTCCGGACAGTGCGGAAGATTAAAATGCTGTCTTAACTACGAGCTTGAGACCTATATGGAAGCGCTGGAAGATATACCGAAAGTAGAAGCTCCGTTGCTTACTGAAAAAGGTGAAGCTGTTCTGCAGAAGACCGATATATTCAGAAAGATCATGTGGTTTGGTTTCAAGGAAGAGAACACATGGTATCCGCTGAATATACAGCGTGTTAACCACATTCTTCAAATGAACCGTGATGGCAAACGCCCGGCTACATTAGAGATTGATATCGTTGAAGAGAAGGTAACAACCGGACCGCTCAACAGTGACCTTGATCAAATGGACAAGCGCTTCAAGAGTAAGTCGCGTAACAAGAAGAAGAAAGGCAAAGGCGGAGCTCCGGGTAATCAGAATCAACAGCAGGGCAACCAGAATCAGCAGGTACAAACTTCCGGCCCCCAGCCCAACCGTGGTAATCAGGGTAATCGCGACAACCGTCAGCAGCAACAGCAACGACATAACCAGGGTCAAGGCGATATACAGGGACCACGCGATAAGCAACAGCCGCGACATAACCAGGGGCAGGGCGATAAACAACAACGCTCTAACCAGGGACAAGGTGATGTGCAAGGACCGCGTGAAGGTAAACAACAACAGCAACAACGTTCGAACCAGGGCCAGGGAGATATACAGGGACCACGCGAAAACAGACCGCAGCGTTCGAACCAGGGGCCGCGTGAAAACCGACCGAATCGCGATAACCGGGGTGGTAACCAAAATCAAAATCCAAATAAACCAAAGCCAGGTAATCAGCCATCATGAGATTTTTCTGGACAGCAATGATCATCGCCATCCTTGCAACAGGATGTGAGGATAACCGGATATATGAACAGTACACTGACTTTGAAGAAGGGTATTGGCTTGTAAACAATAAACCGGAATTCGAGTTTGTTATTGATGATAGCAACACGCAGTATAATCTATATGCTAACGTACGCAATGCTGTGTCCTATCCGTGGGCACGACTGTTCATGACATATTACCTGCAGGATTCAATCGGTAACGTAGTGCATAAAAGTCTTACCAATGATTATCTGTTCGAAGCCAAATCAGGAAAGCCACTTGGTAACAGCGGGCTTGGTGATATATATGATCACCGATTGTCGTTGCTGACGAACTATAAGTTTCAGAAACCCGGTAAATATAAAATCAAGTTCGAGCAGTTTATGCGTACCGATACCTTGCAAGGTATACTCGCGGTAGGTTTACGCGTAGAAAAATCAACTCCGGCAAAATAAGTTATAGCTATAGCTGATAATAGAAAAGGAGAGTCATTACGGCTCTCCTTTTTCATGAAGGGTATATATAAGTTACTTCGCAAATCTAAATGCATAGGTAACAGACAGCAGCCAGTCTGCAAAGGCGGCATCACCCTGGGTGAAGTTACCACTGAGCTCCGTACGCTTCTTGTCAATAACACTTTGCGTACGATTTCTTTCCAGTGCTATCGGGAAGTTTACACCAATGAAGTGCTTACCGGTAACATAGTTGACAGAGGGCTCAACAGAAAGAATACGACCCGGTCTGCGGAAACCATCGCTATCGCCAAATATATCTTCAGAAGGTATACCTTCATAACGTCCGCCCAACGCAATCTGAAACTTGCTTATCGTATAGCGAGCACCCAAACGAACCTGGAACTGATCGCATACTGACATTTCATTGGAAAGTGGTATACCGTCTGTCAGGTTCTGACTTCTCAAGGTTCCGTTCGTATTACGAGGATTGAATAGATATACTCCCGTTGAGTAGATAGCAAATTTATGACTAAGCTTTTGGAGGAAATCAAACTCCGTAATGATACCTGTTCCGCCATCACCCGGCTGAATGGATTGATCTACAGGCAACGTCTGTATACCATCTGCTTTGTGGAACTCGTCCTTATAATTATAGTTACCGGTTGGCAGCTTAACACCAAGCCCTACCAACAATTGTGTTTTTTGATTGTGTGGTAATACCGTATAGTAACCGGTAATGCGAACATCGCCTAACCCTTGTGACGATGTATGGTAACGCTCTCCGCTATTGTTCCCCTTGTGTTCATAAAGAGAAGAACGATCGATATAAATAAGCGGTACCGTAGCACTTACACTCCAGCGTTGGTTAATGGTATATGATATACCAAGCAATATAGAGTTGTCGTTGTTGATCACCTCTGTTCCATTTTCAACGCGTTCCTTTTCCTGGTGTGTTCCACGAAAGTGTCTGAACGATCGGAAGTAGCGGTAATTTAATGAGAACTGCCACGAGCTGCTGGTGGTACTGTCAAACTCAAGCGCGCAAGAAGACATGTTGCGAACAGCAACGCATCCTTGTGCCGCGCCCTCAGTATAAGCGAACAGCATGCCGATAAGTGTTAAAGAAAGATAGTAGAGTTTTAGTTTCATAGATGTAGTTTGGGTAATTATGATTTGTTTAGATAGAGTATATATGTTAAAGTATATTATTGTGAAAACCGGAATGCGTAAGTAACAGACAACAGCCAGTCTGCAAAAGCAGCATCACCGTGTACATCATTACCATCGTTGTTCTGATCTTGCAGGCGCTGGTCTGCTACACTTTTAGTGCGGTTACGATACATCGCTATCGGTACATTTACACCAACAACATGTTTGCCTATGTTGACCAGGGCGGAAGGTTCAAGCGACACAATATAGCCCGGTCTTCTGAAGCCGTCTGTCTTGCCGATAATATCGTGGGTAGGTATACCTTCTACGCGACCTCCTATACCCAGTTGAAAATGCTTGATCATATAGCGTGCACCGGCACGTAAAAACAATTGATCCGGTACAGACATCTCTGCTTCAAACGGGTTGCTTCTATTAGTCTTGGTGCCATTTGTATTTTTAGGATTGAACAGGTAAGAACCGTTGGCATATACATATATATTACGGCTAACTTCGCGAAGGAAATCTACTTCAACAATAATTCCTAATCCGCCATCACCGGGTTGAATCGATTGATCAACAGGTCTTCTGCTATAGGTGCCGTTTACATATGCATCGTCTTCATACTTATAATTACCGGTAGGAAGTTTAACACCAACACCGGCCAGTAAACTTCCGGAAGGATTGTTCGGCACAATAGCATAGTATCCCATCAATCGAACATCGCCCAGCCCTTTTGAATTTGTATAGTGACGTTCGGGTACACGCTGTCCATCGGCATTGCGCGGACGTGACGAACGGTCTATATATACCATCGGCACACCAACGGATACAGACCACCTGCGATTAATAGTATAATTAATGCCCAGTATTACGGAGTTGTCGTGGTTGATAACATTCGTGTTTTCTTCCACACGCTCTTTGTCTTCTTCACTTCCGGTAAAATGACGGAAGGATTTAAAGTAGCGATAGTTGAGTGAGAACTGCCATGATTTACTGGTCGTGCTATCAAAGATCATGGAGCATGACGACATGTTGCGTACAGCCACACAACCTTGCGCAAGGCTTTCTGCATGAATGGTGAGCAGTACAAGAATAGCTATAGAGAGATAGTATAATTTTATCTTCATAGATGTAGTTTAATAATAATAGTATAGAATAACGGCATAATGCTTATACCTTAGGTATAGGCATGGAGATATATCAACCGCAGGTGATATAAATAAGAATATCTAGAAGATAAATACTTCCGGAGGCGGAGTGTCGATGGTGTGATCAGGTTGAACTACCGGGGGTGAACTTAGTATAACAACGTTATTCAGAGCAACGGAATCAATAGCTGAAATGGTAAGTTTGGTCTCGCTGTGAAAATCTTTAAAAAGCTTTGATATGAAATTGAACGCCTGCTTTGCGCCAATCGGTAAATTATTTGCCGACCTCGCATAATCCGACAATGTTTCCTCCAGGTGTTTTGTCTCTTTGTCTTTTACGCACACTATAAATAGCGTATCGTTTACCAGTCTTTGTTTTACGAGTTTATAGTATTCACCGGCATACTCAAAATCACCATGTACGCGTTCGTAACTTCCATCCGATACAGTATAGGGTAATGAAAACGGAATGGTAAATACAACCGATTCTTCTTTGCTATACTGCGATGCATTTAAGCGCTCCAGTAAATTTTCTTTAGCGTGTTGTTTGATAGCCCAAAAAGCAAGGTAATAACCTCCTGTGTTAAACAGGAAAATCAGCAGAAAGAATATCGCTGTGAGCCTTTTCAATTATTGGGTTAATTGGCGTATCCATAGTTATTAAAAAACCAGCTAAAAACAAAATAGGCCGTTTCTGTACGGCCTATTTTTACAATCTTTTTAAAATGTTTTTGCAAGTTAAGTTATGCCAGTAAGGCTTCCTTCGCTGCCGATGTTTTAACCGGGATGAATTTACTTTCAGGCGCCAGAATTATACCGATGCCCGGTACCTGCGACCATTCTTTCAGTTTTGAAAGTTTAACCTGGCCTACCATGTATTGTTTTCCGTTGGCAGCATAACCTGATTGAAAGACTTCGAAATCAGCGATTGTAATTTTTGCGCTTTCTTCGAAGCTTATATAGGCTTCAACAATCAACTCGTTGGAGAATTCAAAACGATCGGACTGATGAAGCTTTTTATATTCATAAGCATAATCGTACGACAATGCCGAGAGATCTGATAATACCGCCGATCCGGTCGGGTAACTTCCTGCTCCTTTGCCTATAAAAAGTTGCTTCTCGGCAAACGCACCCTGCACCTGCACAGCGTTATACTCGTTACGAACAGACGCCAGCGGATTGGTTGCTTCAATAAACTGAGGTGCTACAAAGCCATATACCTTGTTGTCTATTCGGAACGAACGTGCAATCAGTTTTATAGTATAATTATTATCGCGGGCGAACTTCAGATCCAGATCAGAAATTTTGTCAATACCAATATTGATCACTTCTTCCGGTTGAATGAAGAGTCCGAACGTATGCGCGATGGCAATCACCAATTTATACTTCGGGTCATAGCCTTTTACATCCAGGCTCGGATCACTCTCTGCAAAGCCAAGTTCCTGTGCTTTCTTCAATGCATCAGCGTAGCTTTTCTTCTCTTCAAATACTTTGGTGAGTATATAGTTTGTGGATCCGTTAAATATACCTTCAATGCTGTTGAGCAGATCATTGTCGTAATACTCTTCGAGGTTGCGGAGGATTGGTATACTGCCGCATACAGCACCTTCGTATAGCACTGGCTTACCAGTTTTTTGCTGCAGCGCGTAAATTTCTTCCAGGTGTTCGGCCAGCATTTTTTTGTTGGCAGTTACTACAGCTTTGCCGTGAAGTAACGCGGTCTTTACAATTTCATAAGCAGCTTTGGCATCATCGATCAGTTCTACTATTACATCGATCTCGGCATCATTCAGAATTTCTTCTTTGTCGAACGTAAAAAAATCTTCCTTTACAGGGCGCTGCTTGTTCTTATTTTTTACGCACACTTTTTTGATCTCTGCCTGCACACCGCCATGGGTTTCGTGCAAAACGTGATACAGACCCTGGCCTACACATCCAAACCCGAAGAGACCTAACTTTAATTTTTTTCTCATGATAATACCTGACTTAATGTTTTCTGTTGATAGAACTGCTTTATGATGGTGTCCAATTGTTCGAACTCTACTAAAAATCCGTCATGTCCATACAGCGATACCAGTTCGGCATACTGTGCATGCGGTATATTCTCTGCCAGGAATTTCTGTTCACTCACCGGGAAGAGTATATCTGTATCTATAGCAACTACTAATGTTTTTGCTTTTATAGTATGCAAAGCTTCTTTTATACCCGCACGGTTTCTTCCCACGTTATGGTTGTCCATAATTTTAGAAAGCGTCCAATAGGTAAAGGCGTTGAAGCGGTTCACTAATTTTTGTCCCTGGTAACGTTGATAAGTAGCAGCGCGAAACTCATCGAGCTTCTCATTACTTTTTTCAACTTGTGTCTGGTTAAAGGTTTCGTAGTACCGGTACGATATCATGCCTATAGCGCGTGCAGCTTTCAACCCTTCGGAACCCGCGCGTGCATCACTTTCTTTCCAGGTTGGATCAGCTTCAATAGCCAATCGCTGTGCTTCGTTAAAAGCTATACCCCAAGGCGAATGAAATGCATTGCATGCCATTGGAATTATATACTCAAATACATCCGGTTGTTGTACAGCCCACTCTACAACCTGCTGTCCTCCGAGTGAACCCCCGAGCAGTGTGTGTATCTTTTCAATTTTAAGTTCCTGTCTCAACAGATCGAACGCGCGCACTACATCGCGGTTGGTGAGTAGCGGAAATGTATGATAGAACGGCCGACCATTATCCGGGTTGATAGACAGCGGACCGGTAGAGCCGTAGCATCCACCGAGTATATTGACGCAGATAATAAAATGATCTTTCGGATCGAAAGCACTTCCTTCGCGAAACAGATCGCCCCACCAATCGGTAAAATCAGAACTGCCCGTTAATGCATGGCATACCCACACTATATTAGAGCGTTCGTGGTTGAGTTTTCCAAGTGTAGTATATTTCAGTTGGAAGCCGGGTAATGTTGAGCCCGACTCAAGATCGAACGGATGATTGTAATGAAATGTGTGATCGTGTTTTTCCATTGGTGGTGGTGCTTCACCCGACTCACCTCTCCTATGGCGGGGAGAGGGAGTGGATGCATTTATACTTAACTTTAACTAGGATTTATATTTCAATCAGGCTATCAGTTCGCCCTCGTATACTTTTGCAAATGCCTGTTGCAGGTCTGCTTTAATGTCATCAATGTGTTCAATACCAGCAGATATTCTCAATAATGTAGGCAGTACACCCGCGGTGATCTGTTCTTCATCATTGAGTTGCTGATGGGTTGTAGCAGACGGTTGAATGATAAGCGTTTTTGCATCGCCTACATTTGCCAGGTGACTAACCAGTTTAAGACTNNACGCCACCAAAACCATTGCGTAAATATCTTTTGGCAAGCTTGTGATACGTGCTGCTTGGTAAACCCGGATAGTTTACACTTTCTACCAGTTCGTGCTGTTCGAGCCACTGCGCCAGTGCCAGTGCATTATCTACCGAGCGCTGTACGCGCAATGAAAGTGTTTCAAGTCCTTGCAATAACAGGAATGAATTGAACGGACTTAGTGACGGTCCGAAATCACGCAGCCCTTCTACGCGAGCGCGAATGATGAAGGCTATATTTGGTAAGCCCAGCGGATTACCTTCACCAAATACTTCCCAGAATTTAAGACCGTGATAGCCTTCGGATGGTTCTATGAACTGCGGAAATTTACCATTGCCCCAGTTATAGTTTCCACCGTCTACAATTACACCTCCTATAGATGTACCGTGACCACCGATCCACTTCGTAGCAGATTGTACTACTATATGTGCGCCATGTTCAAGCGGGCGGAATAAATATCCGGCCGCACCAAATGTATTATCTACGATAAGTGGCAGATCATGTTTTTTAGCGAGCGCAGCGATGGCTTCAAAATCAGGAATGTTAAAGCCGGGATTGCCAATTGTTTCAAGATATAGTGCTTTTGTTTTTTTGTCGATCAGTTTTTCGAATGCTTCCGGTTTATCACCTTCTGCAAAACGNNGTAGTAGAAACAAAATTATCACCAGTCTGAAGTATATTATTGAGCGCTAGAAATTGCGCAGCTTGACCTGAGCCCGTAGCGAGCGCAGCTACACCGCCTTCTAATGCCGCGATGCGTTTTTCAAACACATCGGTTGTCGGGTTCATGATGCGGGTATATATATTGCCAAATTCTTTTAGTGCAAAAAGATTGGCGCCATGTTCAGAGTCCTTAAAAGTATAGGACGTAGTCTGATAAATAGGTACAGCACGTGAGCGGGTTGTAGGATCGATTTCCTGGCCGGCATGGAGTTGGAGGGTTTCAAAATGTAAGTTTGACATAACTATATTTTTTTATTCGGGTGAATGACTAAAATTTCTGAAGAGGATTTTTTGCTATAGAGATGTAGACGTAGCCGTAATCGTGCCTGTCACTGGGCAGATCGTGAGACTCGTGTGTTGCTGTAAGCGGTGCGCTATAGATTAGCAGCAACAGCACGCGCAACAACAACATGCGTTGCACATGCAGTTGTTAATAGCATGAATAATTTCGGAAAGATAAGCACGGAGGCCATGTAAGCCTGACCCGGAAATGATGGTTGTAATGATGCTTTTCATTTTCATCGGTTTATATTTCCCGGCATGGACCATCCAAACCGGAGTCAGGATTTAGCACCTTTTCCTTATTATCGGGAGTGGTTGCTAGCGCTTCTTAGAGCCTGTCTCTCCGCGCTTCTTTATAAATCGATCAAGCTAGAGTGCTTATTCGACTTTGATACCACAAACGTAGAGCCTGTGGAAGTTGTTTCCAAGTCTTGCAGGAAAATTTTTTTACTGCCGGCCGCGTACAACTGTTAGTGATTCAGTGAAAATTTGGTCAGGGCTTGTAAAAAGGCAGTTTTACCGTAAACGCTGTGCCTTGATAAACTTCACTTTTAAAAGACACTTCTCCATGCAAACGCTCCACGGCACGCTTTAATATATAGAGTCCGAGACCGGTGCCTTCCACATGATCGTTGGCGCGGAAGAACATATTAAATACTTTGGACTGAAGTCGCGGATCTATACCTATACCGTTGTCTTCTACAATAATGTTCAGAAATTTATCATCGTGTGAAACTGCAATACGTACAACAGGTTCTTTCTCCGGCATGGAATATTTTATAGCATTCTCAATGAGGTTTTGCAAAATGGTGTTGACGATGGCCCACTCGGAATAAAATTCCAGCGCAGATTCTACCTCAATCGTAAAACGTATGTGCTTGAAATTTTCCAGGAACTGGTAAGTACTGATGCAGTCATTCAACAGTGTCTCAAAATCAATTTTCGTACGCTTTACCTCCATGTGGTTCATACGCGTGATGTTAATGAGGTCGAGTACAATGTTATCGATGCGAACGATCTGCGACTGATACATATCGATATACTTAAGTATATGCTCATCTTTGATCTCCAGCTTCATCAGGTTGTTCAACCCGAGCAATGAAGATATAGGACCTTTCAAGTCGTGCGACACGCGATAGAAGAATGAATCAAGCTCTGCATTTTTCTTTTCAATAATCTCCGTTTTGCTTCGCTGTATCTCAGCTTCCATTTCGAGGAACTTTACTTTCGCGATGGATTCATAGCTTTTTACAGCGTTATAGGTATGCGATACTACGAGCGATTCCTTGATGTCTATATATTCATCCAGGCATCGTATAGCTTCCTCTAGATTTCCCTCGCTGCGTGCTACGAGATGAAGATTGTAAAGTGATTTATAGCGTACAAACCGGATGTTATACTGATTGGACACCTGCTGTGCCATGCCCAGGTGCTCACACGCTTTATCATTTTTTCCAAGTTCATAATAAAGTACACCAAGCTTGTTGTGAGTCATGGCAATACCGAGCTGATCGCTTGCTTCCTGGTGTATTTTGAGCGATTGATTCAGGTCTTCCTGCGCTTCTTCAAAACGTTTGAGCTTTATATATACTTTTCCGCGACCATAAAGCGAGTAACCCAGCCCCCGTATATCGTTCGTTTGTTTTTTTAGCGTAATACTTTTCTCGATCGTAGCCAATGCCAGATCGGTGAGTCCTCGTTTTAGATATATACCGGATAGTGGGTTATAGGCGTTCGATTCCAGGTTTGGATCGTTGGTAAGCCGCCCCGCTGCTACCGAACTTAAATACGAACTGATGGCGTTCTCCTGGTCGTCCAGGTATTCATATATAGTACCGAGCGATTTCAATACACGTGCTTCATTATAGTGATCGCCCAGGTTGCGATAGATGAAAAGACAATCCAGCAGGTATACGAGTCCTAAATGAAAATTATCGGTTTTATAGTGAACGCCTGCTATAGCATATTTTGCATCTGCTATACCTTTCAGGTTTTGTATACTATCAAAAAACTGGAGCGCTTCTTCCGCGAGACTAAGCACTTTGTTGTAATCGCCACGGATCATCAGATATAGTGCCAGCTGATTTTTTGCCAACGCAGAGAGTTCTGCATCGTTAACCTGTTCACTGATAGCAATAACACGCTGCGCCAGCGTTATACTCCTTTGCAGATCATAACTTCTGCAATCAAAAGCCTGCTTTAATAATGCTTTTGCTTCTTCAACTGTGTTTTCGTCAGTCCCGGTCTGTTTCATAGTATAACACGCTCACATATACCCCTAACAAGCATTGTATAATATAAATGTATAGTTATATCCCGTTTGTTCTCATATTTCTTCGAGTCTGTGTACAGTAAAGTCGCTGTAAAGCGTTTATTACTCCATCACAGTATCTTTTCGGAATGCGTTACGGAAAACAAATTCTCCCCCATGAAATATTTATGCACCGATTAAAATTACACTAATGTGGTTATAAAAAACCTGCCGGTCATAAAAAGCAATTTAAATTTTTCATCACCACATTAAGTACTTAAATTAATCCTTCAAACTCTACCAGACATGAACCTTAATATTGATGCGCAAAAACAAAACACCTACGATGCTATTGTTGTAGGTACCGGTATAAGCGGAGGGTGGGCAGCAAAAGAGCTGACAGAGAAAGGATTGAAAACGCTTGTATTGGAACGTGGCCGGGATGTGAAACACCAGGTTGATTATCCGACCATGACGAAAGACCCGTGGCAATTACCTCACGGCAATAAACTTACGGAAGAAGAATTAAAATTTTACCCGGTGCAATCACGTACGTACTGGGTAAACCAGGCCAATAAACATTGGTGGGTTAATGATCTTGAAAACCCATATACCGAAGTAAAACCATTCGACTGGATACGCGGCTATCACGCAGGTGGTCGCTCCATTATGTGGGGCAAACAAACGTACAGATTATCGGATCTTGATTTTGAAGCTAATGCGAAAGACGGTGCGGGTATAGACTGGCCTATACGCTATAAAGATCTTGCTCCGTGGTATGACTATGTAGAATCATATATAGGTGTAAGTGGGCAAACCGAAGGTATACCACATTTACCAGATGGTAAATTTCTTCCGCCCATGGAGCTGAATTGTGTTGAGGAAGTATTTCGTGATAAGCTGACGGAGAAATTTGGAAGAAAACTTACTATAGGTCGTGTAGCACACTTAACAGCTCCGCTTCCGCATGATCCATCGCGCGGTGTTTGCCAGTCGCGGAACATGTGCGATCGGGGTTGCCCCTATGGCGCATACTTCAGCAGCAATGCTTCTACATTACCGGCTGCTATGAAAACCGGTAACATGACCTTGCGCCCGCACTCCATCGTTCACTCTGTGATTTATGATGAGCAAACGAAGAAAGCAATAGGTGTTCGTGTGCTGGATGCAAACACAAAAGAAGAGATCGAGTTCTTTGCTAAAGTTATATTCCTGAACGCATCTGCATTGGGAAGTACATTTATACTATTGAACTCAATTTCAAAGAGTCACCCTCAAGGGCTTGGCAATAACAGTGGTCATCTGGGCCATTATCTGATGGATCATCAGTATCGTACCGGTGCTGAAGCAGATGTGGAAGGCTTTGAAGATAAATACTATATCGGCCGAAGACCCAATGGTATATATATACCGCGTTTTCGAAATATAGGTAACGATAAACGCACAGACTATATCCGCGGATTCGGATACCAGGGCGGTGCCAGTCGTGAGGGCTGGGGGCGTGGTGTTGCCGAGATGGCTTTCGGTGCTGATCTGAAAAATTCTTTGGTTAACCCGGGGCCGTGGAAGATTGGTATCACAGGTTTTGGCGAGTGTTTGCCTTACTACGAAAACAAAGTGACGATTAATACCGATAAGAAAGATATATATGGTTTGCCGACACTCAACATTGATGCGGAGTGGAAAGAGAATGAAAAGGCTATGCGTAAAGATATGCGAGAGTCTGCTGCAGAAATGCTGGACGCGGCCGGTTTCAAAAATGTAAGAACGTATGATGTAGCCGATAACATGGGATTGGGCATTCACGAGATGGGCACGGCACGCATGGGTAAAGAAGCAAAGACATCGGTGCTGAACAAATGGAACCAGGTACACGATGCTCCGAATGTGTTTGTTACCGATGGTGCATGCATGACATCTTCAGCTTGTCAGAATCCTTCATTAACCTATATGGCACTTACCGCACGTGCAGCTGATTATGCTGTGAACGAATTGAAAAAAGGAAATCTTAAATAACAGACTATATATAGGGGTACATATGTATCCATAAAAATATAACGCTATGAACAGACGCGAAGCATTACAACGTACAGCCCTTGCATTGGGCTATGCCGTAACCGGGCCTGCATTGATCGGTATGCTGAATGGCTGCAAGGCTGTGCCTGAACTTGCCTATACACCACAGTTCTTTACGGCAGAGCAAGCACTACTCGTTTCCGAACTTGCCGAAGTATTGATCCCTAAAACAGATACACCGGGTGCTAAAGATGCAGGTGTTCCTGCCTTTATCGATGATATACTAAAAGAAATATATCCTCAGACAGACAAAGACAGGTTCATAAAAGGCCTTGCAGCTTTTGATGAAGAAGCAAAAAAGACATACGGAGAATCTTTTGCTGCCTG
>DJFR01000226.1 GCA_002432545.1 Flammeovirgaceae bacterium UBA5867
TTGCTTCGCCTCGTTTGCATCGGTCACATCCAGCTTGAACACTTTTATGTTCGTATAGGCCGTAAGTTGCGTTTCCTTCTCTGGGGTGCGCATGGTTGCTGCTACATTCCATCCTTTTTCTGCAAAGTATAGGGCGGATGTTTTGCCGATGCCGGAACTGGCTCCGGTTATGAAAATAGTTTTGCTCATAATTTTAATGTTTATGAAACAAATATATCGGCTTATTGGTATAATTTTGTAACCAGTATCACCAAGTATACCAGGCACAAATCGGTATACCATTTTAAGTATCTGCCATGAAACGAAATCAACCGGAAGAATTACAAGCTTTGCAAGACACCATTTATGTCATTGGAGGAAAGTGGAAACTGCCGATTATCAATTCTATCTGTAATGGCAACAAGCGTTTTCGTGAGATCGAGCGCAGTATCCCGGGTATTACTACGCGTATGCTTTCACGGGAATTGAAGGAAATGGAAATGAACAAGCTGATCAAACGAACCGTGTATGCAGGGCCACCCGTACTGGTCGAATACGAATCAACAGAATATTGCAAGAGCTTTGGCAAGATCATCCTCGCCATGATCCAGTGGGGCAAAGAACATCGTAAGTATATCAAAAGCGCATAGTCATCGGGTTGCTTCTTCCTGACAGATCAATACATCAATAAAAAACTCTATTGACCTTGAAAAAAAAGCTATCCATCTATACCAGATAAATCTGGACGGTGATCATACTGCACTTGTACAGGAATATATACCACCGCGCGATAGTTACCAAGACAAATATACTTGGTGAAAAATCCCTACATGCTGCAAAAGTATATCCTTGCCTTGAGGATTTCAATTACAGTCCGTCCGAAGTATACTTCAAGTCTAACCAATTCACCCGTTGGGATGCGTTGAACTCGTATGGGATGCCACACAAACAAATGGTATTACCACGATGTTAATGCACGTATCAATTTTGCTGCACAGCGGCTTTGCACTTCGTTGAATATATAGAGCCTCGCCTGCAGAAATTTTACAAGACGCAACCTGTCTATTTTATGAAAGCTATATATGGCGATAAACCACGAGGATGAACTATAGTATCGCATCACGGTTGAAAATATCACGCAGTGCTCTACGGGCTGCGTGATAGCCGCTCATACCGTGCACGCCACCACCAGGCGGTGTTGATGATGAGCATATATAGAGTCCTTTGGCGGAAGTACGATACGGTGAACTGCGCAAGGCTGGTCGCGTAAACAGCTGGTCGATCGTTGCGGCACCACCATTGATATCCCCTCCGATATAGTTTGGATTATACCCTTGCAGTTGTTCAGTATTCATGGCATTACGGGCCAGTATCCTGTCTCGAAAGCCCGGAGCAAAACGTTCAATCTGTTTTTCAATGGCATCAGTCATATCAACGGTGGAGCTATGCGGCACATGGCAGTAACCCCACGCGGTATGTTTTCCTTCGGGGGCACGCGATGTATCAAATATACTTTGCTGTGCCAGCAGCACGAATGGCTTCTCGGCATGTTTACCCTGCCACGTTTGTTTTTCAGAAACGGCTATCTCGGCCAATGTATTCCCGATGTGAATTGTTCCGGCCTCCCGGCACAGCGGGTTTTGAAATGGAATCGGACCATCCAGC
Organism: Flammeovirgaceae bacterium UBA5867; assembly: GCA_002432545.1. Lineage (GTDB taxonomy): Bacteria > Bacteroidota > Bacteroidia > Cytophagales > Cyclobacteriaceae > Ohtaekwangia. The sequence continues at coordinate 1,645 of DJFR01000226.1, forward strand.
GCCCAGTCTACCTTGAAAACACCCATACCATAGGCATACCGTTGTAACTGATGTTTGTACACCGATGAAAATGTATGACCGGCAATTTCCAGGAGCTGTCGTGGTGTGGTATCAAATAAAACTGCGTGCGTGCCCGGCAGTTGATTCAATGAGCGTACATGAAAATTAGTCATCACCTTACCACCAAGCGAAGTGAAGTGAGCAAGCATTGCTTTCGCGATAGAGCCGGAACCTCCCCTGGGCAATGGCCAACCATGCGCGTGTGCTGCACTCATCAACACAAGTCCGATTGCAGCCGTTGCAAGTTTTTCAAGCGGAAGCATAACATGTGCAGCCATACCGGCCCATAAGCTGCGTGCCTTTTCTGTTGCAAAACTTTTACCCAACAGGGTAGCAGGTTGCAGCGCGCTTAGTCCGAATCGCGCCAGCAGCAGTGGACGAGAAGGTATACTGAGCGGCCCGAGTATATCGCGCATCAGCGGATCAAAATCTTTTACAAGCGGACTGATCAGGTTACGATAGCGAGACGCATCCTGTCCTAAACTGCTGGCAGTTTCTTCAAGTGTATTATATAGTATAGCAGCATCACCGGTATCAAAAGGATGTGCCGCTGCATACGTTGGTGTTATAAATTCGAGGCCGTGATCGTGTAGTGGCAACGAAGAAAAGAAAGGTGAGCCAGCCGCCATCGGGTGAATAGCCGAACACACATCATGTATATATCCCGGTAACGTTAATTCTGCCGAACGAAGTCCACCTCCGATCGTGTCTTTAGCTTCTACAAGCAGCACCGAAACACCAGCACGTTGCAACGTGATGGCTGCTGCCAGACCATTTGGACCTGAGCCTACAACAATAGCATCGTAGTCACGCTTTTCAAGCTGCTTCATTGCGGCAAATTATATATTTATACATTGCCTTGGGCATCGGGTCTTAAATATACTTCACTGTTCTTTTGCACAACTCAGCGCGTTACCGGGTTAAATGATATCCTCCGGCTCCGCCACGTGCCTGAAGCAATTGCTCGTAGAAGGGTTCTATATACCCTGTCTCATCAATAGCCCGGCTCATAACTTCGGTTGTCTCTCCCTTCCAGTCCCAAAAATATCGAAACCCGGGTGTGCGCTTATCCAGAACAGGATGGCTCATGCACTATATATAAATAATTAAATTGGCCTCTCTTCGCGGTTGACCGGGATGGTAAAATGAAATGCAGTACTCTCCTCCGGTGTAGATTCAACCCAGATCTTCCCTCCCATCTGTTCTACAAATTCTTTCACCATCGGCAAGCCGAGGCCTGAACCGGTCTCTCCTTTTGTACCTTTGGTGCTGTTGCTTTTGCCCCACTCAAAAAGTGTTGCAAGACGTTCCGGGCGTATACCCACTCCGTTGTCACGGACAGTGATGAGCGCCTTCGGGCCGTTCAGCGCAGAAACGATCTGTATCTGCCCCTGGCTCGTAAACTTGTTGGCATTTACAATGAGGTTACGCAGAATGAATTCAAATATATTCCGGTTCACTATGATTGTGTGGGCCGGATCGATATGTATAGTCAATTCATTATTCTTTTCAGCGAGAACACTTTTTAACGAACCGGCAACATCGGCTACCAATGTATGAAGGTTAAACGTTTCATACGCAGTTGCTTTTCCTTCAATATGATTCTTGGCCCAATGCAGCAGGTTGTTCAACAGGTTATCGGCCGTGTCAACCATCATACGCATGCGCGGAAGAATTTCATCCAGGTCGGCAGCACTGAGTTTATATTTTTCTGTCATAAGCAAAAGACCATTGAGCGAATTGATAGGCCCACGCAGATCGTGTCCTATAATACTCAGCAGCTTCTGCTGCATATCATGCATCTTTGTTAACAGTATATTTTTGCGTCTGAGCTCGAACAATTTTAATACCTGGTTCCGCAATACCTGTAACGCTTTATTCTGCTCGTGGGTGAGGTCACGCGGCTTCGTATCAATCACACAAATTGTTCCGAGGTTAAATCCCTCCTGTGTTGTTAAGGGAAGTCCCGCGTAAAAGCGTATATCCGGACTTCCGGTTACCAGTGGGTTTTCATTAAAGCGCTTGTCTTGTTTCGCATCATTTACAATAGTGATGTCAGGCTGTAATATAGCATAGGCACAGAAGGCTACATCGCGTGGCGTTTCGCGAATGGCAAGTCCTACATGCGCTTTAAACCACTGCCTGTTTTCATCGATGAGTGTAATTGTTGATATCGGAGTCTGACAGATGAACGATGCCAGGGCAACAATTTCATCAAACTCTTTTTCAGATTCACTATCCAGCAGTTCATACTCCCGTAAGGCGTGAAGTCGCTCCTGCTCGTTTGCCGGTATACCTGGAATTTGCATCTTTACTTCTGGACACGGATCGTATTGTATACAAAAGATACTAAAAAAGATCCAGGATGTCGCAATACCTTTACACTATAACCGTGAACCGATATTTTTGTTCGGATTAAATAAAATTCCTTCGGATATTTTGCCCCGGCCGCATCAACGAAAGTTAACCAGAAAGTCCATCGCGTATCCTGCTTATGAGAGACATTTCTTTACGGGTATACAATCCGGTAATACATCTCTTATGCTACTCTGACCGCAGTGCACCTACAGGATTTCGCAGGGCTGTGCGTATAGATTGAAAACTAATAGTGAGTAGTGTAACGACAATGGAACCGAGCCATGCCACGGCATAGATCTGCCACGATATATCGATGCGATAATCATATTGTGTAAGCCAGTCGCTCATGAAATAAAATGAGAACGGAACGGATACTATACAGGAGATGATAACCAGGATAACAAAATCCTTCGACAGCAACTGCCACAGCTGTGGTATAGATGCACCAAGAATTTTACGAATACCAATCTCCTTCGTGCGTTGGGATGCCACAAAGGATGCAAGACCGAATAACCCGAGGCAACTGATAAATATAGCCAGCACAGTGGAGACCATCGCGAGGTTGCCAATGCGTCTTTCTTCATCAAATTTCTTACCGAACTCCTGGTCTGCAAACATATACTCTACTGCATTGTCAGGATCATATTTTTTAAAGATAGGCGCTATTTTATCCAGCGCTTCCGCAGCGTTCGCATCCGGACTCAGTTTTATATTTACCTGGTTGAATTGTACCCACGCTATACGATTAGACTCGAGGAAGAAAATCATGGGTTCCACAGAATTATAGGGCGACTGTGTTATCATATTTTCCACGACACCAATAATCTTCCATTCACCATTGGTGCCCCACTTCATCGTTTCACCCAGCGGATCTTTCATGCCGAGGTATTTCGCTGCAGCTTCGTTAATGATGAAGGCAGATGAATCAGTCCCTATATCTCTGGAAAAATCTCTTCCGGCCTTCATCTTCCAGCCAATGGTTTTACCGAACTCGTGCGTTACTCCGGTAGTTACAAATTCTTCAGTCCGGTTTGGATCTTTACCATACCAGTCGAAACCACTGTTGGTGGTGTAGGTAGAAGTTATAGCACTTTCTGTTGCGGCTACTTCTTCCACCATGCCGGTCTTCAGTATTTCATCGCGAAGGACATCGTAATGTTTCATCACAACTGCATCGCGTATGGGTACGGATACAATTCCATTTATACTATATCCTATAGGTCTGCTCTGTGCAAACTTTATTTGGTTGAGAATAATAACCGTACTCACAATCAACGTAACTGATACTGTAAACTGTACAACTACTAAAATCTTGCGAGGCAGAAAAGCGTTGCGTCCGGCTTTGAATGTTCCCTTCAAAACTTTCACCGGCTGAAACGATGACAGAAACAGCGCAGGGTATGTTCCGGATATAAGTCCTGTAACAATAGCAAATCCTGCACAGGCAAGCCAGAACCATAACGACTGCCAGAGTATACTGAGATTCTTTCCGGAGACTTCATTGAACCATGGTAATGCTGATTGCACAATCATCAATGAAAATATAAATGCGAGCAATGCCACGAGCAATGATTCCGAAAAGAACTGACTGATCAACTGCATGCGCAGCGAGCCGATTGATTTACGTATACCTACTTCTTTCGCACGCTGCTCGGATCGTGCCGTGCTGAGGTTCATAAAATTTATACAGGCCAGGAACAACACGAAGACACCAATCAGCAGCATCATGCGTACATATTGTATTTGCCCACCGGCATATACTCCGTTCTCGAACTCCGAATATAAACGCCAGCGATTCATCGGATGCAGGAAGAGTGCAGGCTTAAACCTGACATCATCATCTTCCACCAATACACGTTTCAGCTTGGCATCTTTTATACCTTCGGATGCAACGGAGAGGCTAACATTTTCGCGGAGTTGTACCAGGCACCGGAACCAGCTGTTCCCCCAGCCTGTCCGTTTTTCCAGATCCGGTCCTATAATTTGCCATGAAAGCAACACATCGTATTCGGCAAAGGAACTATTCTCAGCAAGGTCTTCATATATACCGGTTACAGTCGCATCAAAGTCATGGTCTATGCGAATCATCTTGTTGATCGGATCTTCATTACCAAAGAGTGCAAGGGCTGCGGAACGTGAAAGCAATGCTCCATTTATACCATTGAGACTTTTACGCGTTCCCTGTACCATGTCCAGCGTAAGCATTTCAGCAATGGCTGGCTCGGCAAAGCTTCCGGTCATGTTTACTGTTTTGTTGTTAAAGGTAAGTTTGTGACCGCTGGGAAATGTAGCGATTACAACATGATCAAAGTAATTGCTGTAGTTACTGCGCAACTCCGCTCCCAGCTGCATTGCCTGGCTCCCCCATGTTTCAACTTGCCCATCGAATGTCTGGTTCTGCAATACCTGTGCAATGCGTGTATAGTTGTCGAAGTTTTTATCGTATGAGACTTCATCATATACCCATAGTCCGATAAGAATAGCAATGGCCATTCCGATCGCGAGTCCTCCGATGTTGATGATGGAGTATCCTTTATTTCTGAGGAGATTTCTCCAACCGATGGTAAAATAGCTTTTGATCATAGCAGGGTTGTTAACAGGTTGTAGTCCGCGAAAGGATTTGATAATGGAAGGTCTGAAGAGTAGAAAAACATCGAAGGCAAAACAAAAGTCAGCACTGCGTTTTCCTTTCTCATACAGGCGTTCGTTATATAGTTCGATCAGGTCTCCCTCGATATAGGTTCTAAGCTCCGGTCGGCAAAACCACCGGAAGAAGCGCATGAATATAACGGGGGGCTTATGCATGGTTATAAATAGTTAGCCGGTAAATCTTGGGTTGAGTGCTATCTCCGGAATTGCCTTCCAGAGATTTTCGCGTGTAGTCTTGGTATGTTCAAGCGCGCGCTTGCCCAATGCCGTGATAACAAAATAACGCCTGGGTCTTCCGGCCCGCTCCTGTGTTGCTTCGCCTTCGTGCGACTTGAGATAGCCTTTGTCTTCAAGTCTCTTTAACGCACTTTGCAACGCTCCTACACTGACTTTGCGCGCAAGGCGTTGCTCGATCTCCTTCTTGATCGACACACCATAAGCATCGTTATAGAGAATGCCCACGGTAAGCATAACAACTTCTTCGAATTCACCCAGCTGATACTTCTTCATGCGTACACTGCATAATAATTTCCTAAATGCAGTATTAATAATGATGCCAGAATCTGAAAAGCCTTTATTTGAAGTATATTTCGCTACGGGGATTTTACGCATTGTCCGCCATCGCACGTTTTTGTCCGTACGAGGGCGAGGACAGTTACTGGCTGCCAGCGGATGGCTTCTGGACGATGGTGTAAGGGCAACGTTTCGCGGACGCTGATCGCTTTATCAACTAATATATAGTTAACCTTGCTTTTTAATGAGCCCGAGTGCTTTATTCCGGATGGAGATATGTTGCTGTATATGTTTATCTTCGATAAAACGTCTTTCAAATACTTTCAGAATATCCCATTCGGTGATCACCCCTAAAAGATGTTTAGTGTCGCGGGCTACCACGGGCAACATACCTTGCTGTGACTTCAGCATAATTTCAAGCGCTATCTCCAGGGAATTGTCGGTATATACCGTAAACACTTTTTCTTCCAGCAATGCCGATGCCCGCAGGCTATTGTCTTCACATCGATATAGTTTATTGCTATCTATGATACCTACCGCCCACTGCTCTTCTCTGACCAGAATCCATTTCCGACTGTTATCATCTACATCTGATTGACGGATATGCGTACGTATCTCACCAACGGTATGGCTACCGGAAACGGAAATGATACTGCTATCCTCTATACTCCGGGCTATATCTCCCACCGTCTTGAGCTCCAGCACATCGGGCCGGTAATTTTCCGGCATTTGTATACCTCTGCGCTTTATCTTCTCCGTCATAATGGTAGTTCGCATCATGATAAAGGACACGAGGTAAGCCGTTGAACAACCGGCTATCAACGGTAGTAATGTACTCTCCTGCATCGTAGTTTCCATCGCGAATACAATGGATGTAAGGATAGCGCGGGATGCACCTGCAAATAATGCTGCCATACCTACCAGTGCTGCCAATGGTATACTGATCTGAACTTCCGGAAAATACTGTTGTACAAATATACCGAGCAGGCATCCTATCGAACTTCCAATGGTTAACAAAGGTGCCAGTGTTCCGCCTGATGTACCACTGCCCAATGCGATTGCCCATGAAATAAATTTCCAAAAGCAAAGAGATACCAATATACTCAATGGTAAATTTCCGGATAATGCAGCAGTTATATTGTTATAGCCTACACCGAGCGTACGCGGTGCAAAGTATCCGATTGCACCAACAGCGATTCCTCCTATAGCAGGCCACCACATCCAATGCACCGGAAGTTTTTCAAACTGATCTTCGACCCAGTATACTGCTTTGGTAACCACTACCGATGCAAGTCCTACGATAATTCCGATGAGCGCATAGGCAACTACTGCCAGGCTGTTTACCGGAGGTACCTGTGGCATTGGAAAAGTGGGAGACGATGAGAATAGTATAAAGTGCATGCATGCTCCGGTGATGCACGCAATCATTACCGGCAAAAAACTCTTCGCTGAAAATTCAAACAACAGTAACTCGATAGCCAGAAGTATAGCTGCGAACGGAGTTCCGAATATAGCGGTCATACCGGCCGTTGCTCCTGCTGCTAATAGTATCTTTCGTTCCTGCGCAGTGATGTGTAATGTTTGTCCGCAGAACGATCCGAGCGCACCACCTGTTGATATAATAGGTCCTTCCGCACCAAAAGGTCCACCGGTACCAATGGAGATCGCAGCAGACAACGGCTTCAGAATAGTAATCATCGGGTGAATTTTACTCTCTTCGGTTACAATCTTTTCCATTGCCTCCGGTATACCATGTCCGCGTATAGCGCGCGAACCGAATTTTGCCATGAATCCTACAATCAGGCCACCAATTGCCGGAATGATAATGACTATATATCCAAGTGTGTTATCGGCAGGTGAAGATTCGTGAAAAGAAAATTTACCAAAGAAGAATATATTTGTAAATAAACCGATGAGCGATACCAGCAGCTTGGCTATACCCCCGACAATGATGGCGTTCACCAGCGCNNATAGCAGCCGTCTTGCCAATGCTATCCAACCTCTCTTGCTCTGTCATGATCGCTTATCCGATTTGCCTGATGTAGGGCGAAAGCCCAAAAAGGCCGCAGTTTAGAATCTTACCATGGAATAAGATTTGACTTTTGTCAAAAACCGGAAAATAAATATAGTTTCAGCCTATCGATGACTCTGGCTATATGAAAAGCGACACTTCATTTTGAATCTTCTGCAATTGCTCCGGCCTGGTTATCTCCATGCTGCTGCCCCGACTGACAACGAGTTGCTCCTGCTTCAACACCTTCAGCATTCTGGCCAGTGTCTCATTGGATGTACCGATGAGACAAGCGAGGTCTGATTTTGGCAAGGTAATTTTGATTGGCCATTTTGAGGATTCACGATAACGCTCGGCAAGCAGCAGGATGTTTAGCAGCAGTCGTTCTTTTACCGTGGTTCGGGCCAGTATGGAAACTATATTTACCCAAACGGTAAACTCATGACTCAGATATTTCAGCAGCAGGTTCGATAGCGCGGTCGATTTTTCAAGAACGTTTTGAAAATCACGCCTGGGTATAAATACAACGGTGCAGGGTTCCAGCGTAGTAGCACTTACCGGGTAACGTTCATTGCATAATATGGGGCGATAGCCAAAGATTTCTCCGGCACCATGGATGGCGATAATCTGCTGCGTTCCGGCTGAAGTACTTTGGTATAGTTTTACCCTGCCCTTCTTTAGTATATATACACCTTTGGGAAAGGTACGTTCGTCAAATACATTTATACCCCGGGTATATTTCGATTCTACGCTATTTTTATATAGCTGTGTAATCTCAGCTTTGCCCAGAAATTTATCGATCGGTGTGCTGTTAAAATAAAAGGAAGACAGATCCATCTTCAAATGTACACGTTCAGCCGGTACTCTGAAAATGGATCCGGAGTGTTATCGTTTCGCGGTCGAATGTTGCCGCTTGTTGGATATTACCACCGATGTCAGCATGGATATACCCAGCACAAAAACAATAACGATGAGTGAAATCTCTATCGGTATCTTTATGAAATCCATCAAACACATTTTCGCACCGACAAATACCAGGATTACAGCCAGTCCATATTTCAGATACTGGAAATATTTTTCAATGCCGGACAGCGCGAAATATAGTGATCGCAACCCAAGGATGGCAAACACATTGGACGTATATACAATAAACGGATCTTCAGATATAGCAAGGATCGCAGGAATAGAATCGACAGCAAAAATAAGATCCGTTGCTTCGATCATGATCACCACCAAAAACAAAGGCGTGGCCGATAGTTGTCCACCGAGTCTTACGAAGAAATTATCACCGTGAAACGAAGGTGTTACCCGGAACCTTTTTCTAACGAGTTTCACCAACGGATTCTTCTCAGGCTCAAGTTTATCATCCTTGGATGTTATCATCCGTATAGCGGTGATCACCAGGAATCCTCCGAAGATATAGATGAGCCAATGGAACCGGTGAAGCAGCTCTACCCCGGCAAATATAAAAATCACCCGCATGACCAGTGCTCCGAATACACCCCAGAACAATACCTTATGCTGGTATAAACGCGGAACATTGAAATACGAGAAGATCATGATGATCACGAAAATATTATCAACACTCAGTGATTTTTCAATGATATACCCCGTAAAGAATTCAATCGCCTTGTCCTTATCAAAGTGATGGTAAATGAAAAGATTGAACAGCATGGCCAGTGCGATCCATATACCTGTCCAGGTTAATGCTTCTTTGATGGATACTTCATGAGACTTTCGGTGGAATACGCCCAGATCAAGTGCGAGCATAATTAGGACAAACGCATTAAAGCCGACCCATAGCAAGGTTGAATCGTTCATTTGGCTATCAATAAGAATTTCATAGTTTCAAGAATAACGCTAATTACCACACATTGTTCTTATTTCATCATTTGAAATTGATTAGAAATTAGCACGGGCGTTACCGGGAAACTAACAATATCGTATGAACGGCTGCGGCTTAGGGGTAATGGACTTTATACAGGCCAACGTTTTTCTCAACTTCTTCCGGGAGGATCGGGATTTCGGGAATGGATCTTTCAACAGCCGGTTTCGCCAGCTCCCGGTAAATATGTTCAACACTCAAACGGGCATCCATTGCTTCAATGGTTTTCCCCGGTATGCAATAGTATACTTTTTCAATACCGGTCAGGTAAATCAGCGATAAACACATCGGGCATGGCTGGGCACTGGCATAGATTGTACAACCTGCCAGGCTATTGGACGCTATATTTTTACTGGCATCGCGTATCGCTTCTACTTCGGCATGGGCAGACGGATCATGTAATACCGCTGTCTTATTCCAGCCTTCGCCTATAATTTTACCATCCTTTACCACTACGCTTCCAAACGGATGTCCATGTCCATCGGCTACTGCAACATGACTTAGCTCCATGGCCCGCCTGATAAAAAACGCATCTTCTTCTTTCATTTCCTTTTTGTATTGCTTTTGCTTTGTCTCATTCGCATGTATTTTTCTCATAGTCTTCTCACCCTGGTGTTCCGTATAGGCACCAAACAGGATCAGCGAGAATAATAATAACAATCGTGTTGTATCCATTATAAGTAGTAATGTCCAGCAGCTTCAGGCTGGTATGTAACTTTAATTATTTCGAATGAACCTATACCATGAGGCACCTTCCACGAAACTATATCTCGTTCCTTTCGGCCTAGTAACGCCAGTCCGATTTCCGAGAAAACGGAAACCCGTCTGTCACGCGGCTCTGCATCTTGCGGATAAGTAATGGTAATTTCCGTTTCTCTGTTACCTGTCAGATCTCTAAGCCGCACACGCGAATTCATGGTTATAGTCTTTGCATCAATATCTTCCTGCAACAGCATTTTAGCATCATGCAATCGCTGATACAG
>DJFR01000105.1:0-8317 GCA_002432545.1 Flammeovirgaceae bacterium UBA5867
AACGTATATCGCTGAAGGCTATATCTGTTCCATCGCGCTTTTTATAGAATCCCTGATTACCGTAGCGGCTTATTTCGGCTATGGATGCCATCGCTGGGTTGTTCACATATACACCGCCATCTATACCGGTAAGTCGGGCATTCTTATATGTAAAGGTATATGCCGGCAAATAAGTAGGCGCTGCCGATGTAGCGCGACAGATATCGTGTATCCTTGCATTGGCCGTTGCGTCTCCAGCAGCTTCACTTGATTTAAAGAAGACAGGTTTGTTACCGTTGAGATCGTATGTTGATACCATGATCGGTCGCAGGGAGTCTTTTATACGTTCATCTTTCAGGTATTCTTTTAGTACTTTCTCCAGACCATCGGCACTATAGGCAGGAGAGTAGAGGTTCGTAACTTTGTGAAAGAATTTGCCGATGCCCGAACGAATCGGAAAAATTACTTTACCCTGACGGGTATAAATATTTGCGATATCGTCCAGTGTATATTTAGGACCGCTGCCATTTTTCAATGTAGCACAGGATGCAATAAGTCCACCGGTAGAAGTGCCTGCCAGCATATCGAACGTGTCGAGTATATTTCGCCCGGTCATTCGCTCTACTTCCTGGAGTATGCGCACGGGTACAATACCACGGAGGCCGCCTCCGTCAATGGTTAGGATGTTGTAGGTCATGGGTCTTTGTTTTAAATGGTGCAACGTGAATATTGTGAACGTAAAAAGCCCACCGTTCTGCAGAGTTGCAGATCGATGGGCTCCTATCCGAAGATAACCATTTATCAGCGCATTACAAGTATTTACAAATGTAAATTACTTGGTACAAATGGTTTGTTATTCTTTCTTGAACGTAGTGCTATATATTTCTTCGTTTGAATCAATACGAAGTATATATAGGCCTGCTTTTAATTTCTGGACATCGATGGCTGTTGATTTTTCACGTGCATCCTGCGTAAGCCATACTTGTCCATTCATGTCGTGAATGGTGATCCGTGCGTTTGGTGAAACACCGCTTACGGTGATGGAAGTTCTGGCAGGATTAGGATATACCTGTATGGCATTATCCAGGGTACGAGCCGAACTACTCACGGCCGATGTACCCGTGGCATGATTTACCAGTTTAATATAGTCGTGTGTAAATTGATAACCCGTACTACTGGTATTTTTACCGGCTACTGTAAAGCGTACTTTCTGATCGCCCGTATAGAAATTTACATTGGCGACAAGCACTTCTTTAAACTGGGTGGTAGCGCTGTAAAGATCGAACACTTGTCCGTAGGCCGCACCATCTTTATATACCTGACAAGTTCCCTGGTCTGGCCCTGCCCGGAAGCCGAGGTATATATCGTAGTTAACAACACCACTATGCGGAAATGTATACTCTATAAAATCACCCACACCATCCGCATTTAATCGTACAACGTTACCATTACTTGCGGCAGCATTACTTACTACCGTGTTGGTTGCACCGTTCGACCAACGGCTGGTATTCTCTGCCTCGCGCGGCACAACAGAACCGGTAGAGGATGTGAACTCAATATAGTTTACGTTGAACCCGCCACCGGCAATTTCAAGTCGCAATACTTTATTACTGCCACCGCTAATCGCAACATTATTTATAGTGAGTGTCTCCCATGTTTCCCAACCCCCGGTATTGTTGGGAACAACGGTGCCAAGTGTTACGCCATCCAGCTTAACCGTTATACTTCTGCCTGCACCGGTGCTGGCACTGGCGGATCGCAGCCCTATGGTATAGGAACCGGCTACAACATTCGCTATAGTATATTCCAGCCATTCACCATTAACAGTATATCCGATGGTATAGCCACCGCCTGTATCACTTGTTCCTCCGATATCAACATCACTGGTGCGATACGTGTTGCCGTTGTTGCCATAGTCTGTGTCGTGATACGCTACATCCTGGTTGCCGTTGTCAAAATTCTCCGCTTGTATTCTGCCGGGTATATTTTGCGTAGTAAAAGGTGTTTGTGTCCCAACACCACCTGCACCACCTGGTTGATTGTGATTTTGTTTATCAAAGAGCCAGTTTTGAATGAAGCGTCCCTGGTTCTCACCCGACATCAGGTTCCAGTTCCAGTCGAAGAACTGCGGCTTCCAGAAGTTATCGAAGATCCAGCTCTGCCAGCTTATCCACGGGCGCGCATCTATATAGTTTCGAAAAGGTGTGCCCCAGCCGCCTGTTGTGCCATAGGTAACACCATCGGAATAATTCGGATCCTGGTTCCAGCCAAATTCAGTAAGCATGACTGGTATAGTATTGGCTGCATTACCAAATTTAGCATTGAGGTTGGTAGCTGTAGCTGCGCCCTGGTTCGGGTATATATGATATACATATACCAGGTTGCTCCCCAGAATCGGATCGGTTACGGCACTGTTCACGCGCGTGCTCCACTGCGGACTCCCCACCAGGATAAGGTTGTTCGGTGCTACGGCCCGTATAGCATTGATCACTGGTTGTATATAGTTCTTCCACGATGTCCAATTATCCGGGTTGACCGGTTCATTGAAAACTTCAAAGATCACGTTGGGCGTATTGGCATACCGTGGTGCCACATAATTCCAGAAGTCCAATACAAATTGCTGCTTCACACCACCGGATCCGTTTACATCATAATTACTCACCAGGTGTAAGTCGACAATCACATACTGATTGCGTGCTATAGCCTGTTGTACATACGGATCGATGTGCGTGGCAAAACTCGTAGCCGGGTCTTTTACTTTTGCTGTTGTAACGGGTAAGCGTAACACGCGCGAGTACCAGCCGCGACTTCCATCGGCTTGCCAGTCGAGCATTTCCGTCATGGGTTTGTTGTTACAAGTAGTACATTCATTCTGATGTTCGCTCGGAAGAATGGATACACCACGAAGCGTAACGGGATTACCCGCGGGATCTTTGATCTGGTTTCCATCCACATGCAGCCACGGTTTTTGTGCGTATACAAAAGAGGACATGACGATAAAGAGGAGTGCGAGGAGGTATTGTTCAGGACAAAGTTTTTGAGGTGCGTAAAATTGTCTGGTTTTCATAAAAAGAGTTTTTGGTTGAATTGAAGAACTGCGATCAAAGCCTTTGAGACAATTCAAAAGGACACGTGTAAAGCCCTGCAGAGCTTAACTAAAAGTAGGAGTGACTGTAAAAACCAGGGGAGGAAAAATCAGTATATAAGAAGGAAAATCCTTCCAAAATGATGTTCAGTATAAGAAATGCTTACAACGACTCGGGTACACGCTGATGCAGTGCGCGATACGCGGATGGTAAAACACCGAATTGTTTTTTAAATGACTTGCTGAAGTAGTTCGCATCGGCAAAGCCAACCATGCACGCAATTTCATGCACTGGATATTGCCCGGATGCAAGAAGTTGAACGGCTCGCTTCATACGAATGTCTTTAATAAACTGATTGCCGGAGACACCCAGTAAACTCTGGAGCTTGCGGTATAGATTGGTTTGACTCATGCCGAGATCACGGCAAAATGTTTCAACATTAAAATCAGGGTTTTCTATATTCTGTTCAACAACCTCAACGGCTTTCTTAATGAAGATTGTATCCGGAGACGATGTTTCGGGAGTGGAGGGATTTGCAATGAAGTCGCGGTAATATTTCTTCTTGAGACTTTCGCGCAGCTCAATGATGTTGCAGAGCTTGGCCAGCAATACATTGGTGCTAAAGGGTTTTACGATATAGTCATCAGCACGCGCATCTTTAAAAGCATGGAGCTGAAAATCTTCATCGCTTCGGGCTGTAAGCATAACAATGGGTATATGGCTGGTGCGTATATCTTTCTTTAACCGCGAGCACATCTCAATACCGTCCAATACAGGCATCATAACATCGCTGATAATAACATCTGGTATACTGTCACAGGCTTTTTGAAAACCAACCTCGCCATTCTCCGCTTCTTCGATCTGAAAGGTGGAATCGAAATTGAGTTTTATAAACTGGCGAATGTCACTGTTGTCCTCTACAACCAATAGCAGTGGTCGCTTACGCGATTCAGATATATCCGTTGGTGTTTTGGAATCAGAGATGTCAAATGTAGTTTGCGCGTCCAGTAGCCTGTCCGTGATGTCATAGGGTGTAGTTGCTATTTCATCGGCAGTGAATGCTTCATGGCCTATGGGGAGCCAAATGGAAAACTCACATCCCTCGCCAACGTTGCTCTTCAACAGTATATCTCCGTGATGCAGCACAGCAAGTTGTCGCGCGAGTGCAAGGCCGATACCAGTGCCTTCTTTGGTGCGATGTTCACGATCAATCCGGAAGAACGGATCAAAGACTTTTTCATGATGTGTCTGTGCTATACCTTCACCGCTATCGGCAATACGTATACATATAAATGATCTTGCCTGGCGTTTCTTCCTGAGAATAACTTCCGGAACCGGAGCTGCTGCTTCATCAAAGAGTGTCACGCTAATGGTAATTTTTCCATGATCCGGAGTATACTTAAATGCGTTGGACAGAATATTCAATACAATCTTTTCCAGCTTATCCGGGTCAAAATATTTTTCAGCCTGTGCCACCGATGCCGAAAAGTGATATACTATATTTCTCTTCTCGGCTGTAAACTGAAATGCTTCCTTAATCCCTTTGGTGAATGCCATGATATCGCCCTTCATCACATTTAGTTTCATGAAGCCGGCATCGAGTTCATAGATGTGCATCAGTTGATTGATGAGCCGCAGTAAATGCTGACCATTTCGGTGAATCAGATGAAGAAGTTGCTTGTCTTTACTGTTCAATTCATCGGAAGCCGTTAAATGATTAAGCGGACCCAGGATAAGGGTAAGCGGTGTGCGAAACTCGTGCGAGATGTTGGCGTAGAACCGAAGTTTGATGTCGTCCATTTCGAGCCGGTTCCGAACTTTCATGCGCTGCAGGAGTATAAAACGCAGTATAATGAGTGCAGTAACCAACAGGACAACGTATATAATCTTTGCCCACCACGTTTTCCAGAAGGGTGGTGTAATGGTGATGCGGATGGAATTACCCTGCTCATTCCATAAGCCATCGTTGTTGGTGGCCTTTACGCGAAGTATATAGTTACCGGCATCGAGGTTGGTATAGGTAGCCTTTCGTTGCGGACCAACTATATTCCAACGATCATCAAATCCTTCGAGCTTGTACGCATATTGATTCTTTTCCGGTGATGTATAGTTCAGGGCAGCAAACTCCAGTGAGAATACAGATTCTTTATAAGACAATTTAATTTCTTTTGCTTCATCGATGGGCTGCGCGATAGGAGCGTGCTCTTCCCGGAAACTTACCGGCTTGTTGAATACCTGCAGCTCCGTAAAATATACCGGTGGCTGGAATGTATTGTCGGCTATACTATCAGGATGAAAGTAATTGACACCGTTGATACCGCCAAAGTATATTTCTCCTTTCTTATTCCTGAATGACGATAAGCGGTTGAAGGAATTACTCTGCAGGCCATCTGTTATTTCGTAATTGCGGAAGCTAATCATTTTCGGGTCAAACCGTGAAATACCTTTGTTGGTACTGAGCCATAAGTTACCGTTATCGTCTTCTTCTATAGCTTGTATAACATTGTTGGGTAAACCGTCTTTAATAGTATATACTGAAAATGTATTCTGGTTTCGGTCGAGTAGGTTCAATCCACCTTGTGTGCCGATCCAGAGGTTGTGGTTACTGTCTTCATAAATTACATTCACGATATTGTTACTAATGCTTCTCGGGTTATCACGATTATATTGAAAGTGAATGAACTGATCTTTCTTTCGGTCGTATAGATTAAGTCCTCCGCCTTCTGTGCCAACCCACATATTTCCCCGGCTATCCTGGTATATAGAAAATACAATTGCATGACTGAGGCTTCCGTTTTTTGCACCATCGGGTATATAATGTTGCCAGGTGTGTTTATGTTTATCGTATACCACTAATCCTTCGCTCCAGGTGCCCATCCATATTTTACCCGTGACACTATCTTCTGCAATAGCTGCTATATGTTTTATGTCTGTCTCAAAATTGAGCTTGTGAAAGCTGTTGGTCTGCTTATCGAAACGGGATGCCTTTCCGTAAAAGCTGCCAATCCACATGTCGCCTGCGCGATCTTCATATATACACAAGGGATAATTACTGGGAATGCTGTTGCTGCTACCCGCGGAATGTACCAAATGGGTAAACTTCTTGCTGCGCGCATGGTATATATTCAATCCGCCTCCGTCTGTTCCCAGGTATATATTTCCATCAGCATCTTCATATACCGATAGTACATTTTCATTGTTAAGGCTGTTGGGAGTTCCGTTGTTTGTAAAATGCCTGAACTTTCGTGGAGCGCGATCGCAGAAATTTATACCACCACTGAACGTACCGATCCACAGGTTGCCTTGCCGGTCTTTGTACAATGAATATACCGATCCGTTATTAAGACCATCCGGTTTGTTCTTATCGTAATGTATATAGTGAAAACTGTTCCGTTTCTTGTTCAGAATGTTAATGCCTCCGTTCTGGGTTCCGATCCATAAGTTATTATCATCATCTTCCGCGATGGAGAGTACATCGTTGTTGCTGATGCCATTCTGTTCGCCATTTATATGGGTATAGCGGGTAAACCGGTTTTGTTTTTTATCATAGCGATTTAGTCCGCCTTCTGTTGTGCCGATCCACAACGTTTGATCAGCATCTATATACAGCTTCTTCAGGTAGTCAGAACTCAAGGAGTATATATCTTTATCTTTTCTTCGGTAGTGGATAAACCTGCCTTCATTAGGTATGAACTTGTTCAGCCCGGCATTCCAGGTAGCAATCCAGAGTGCGCCATCTTTATCTTCCAGTATATCTTCAATGTCGTTACCGCTAATGGAATTGCTATCAGCAGGAGCGTGGCGGTAGCAGGTGAATGTTTTGTCCTTTTGCGAAAAGAGGTTCAATCCGCCACCACCGGTTCCGATCCACAATCTTCCTTTTGAGTCTTCCGCTATCGCGCGCACCTTGTTTGAACTGATGCTGCGTGTATCCCGCGGGTTGTGCAGGTAGTTGGTGAAGTCATCGGTTGTGCGGTTGTATAAACTTAAGCCACCATCTTCGGTGCCGATCCAGAGGCGGTGTTGTTTGTCCTCGTAGATTGTCCTTATATAATTATGGCTGAGGCTTCGGACATTGGAAGGATCGTTTCTATATACTGTGATGGTATAGCCATCGTAACGGTTCAGACCATCGCGCGTACCAAACCACATAAAGCCTTTGTAATCTTGCAGAATGCAGGTAACGTTACTTTGAGACAGTCCATCGTTCCGGTTAATATGTTTGAACCGATAATCCTGACCGCAGACAAGTATAGAGGAAAGCTGAATGAGACAGAGTATACTCATCAGCTTGCAAAATATAGCGGGGCAACATCGAATGTGAAGCACGGATATACGCTCCTTTAGCACGACCAATATTTCTTTCACGTACCTGAATCTGATTCTCTGAAGTAAATCAAATTAAGTAACGAAAGCTATATTCAATCGATTGAAAGGTGCTTAAGGCATATCAATGGTTGTAACGGTTAATGCCTTTGCAGAATCCGTTCAGAACAAACTCATCAGGTTAGTCTCGCAGCTTCCGGATCCCAATTGATGATCTTTTTTTCGAAGTAACTTTTGTTGCTGGCCAGGGCCGGACCAGCCGCGCGCATTCCGAAAAGTGCATCTTCTTTAATGGCCTTTCCTTCACGAATGCCCGCGTAAAAATTCATGTGGTGATCGTAGTTCGCGCTATATCCCTCAGGAGCCTTGAACTCCAGGTCTGACTCGATCATCGCAGGCTTGGCCGATTTATAGTTTGCCTCATACCATTTTGTATACTCCTTTTGTTGGGCTTCCGTGAATGTATTAAAAGAGTCCCAACCACCATACGTAGGAACATTGGACAATTTGTGACGCTCTACTTTTACACCGCCCCAACCGAGGGTGATAACGCCATCGGTGCCGATAAAGCGAAGTCGCTCACCGCTCTCACTTCCATCCACAAAATTTACCCGCATCTGCAAATTGAAAGCCGAGTGCTGTTTGGTTTCAGGATAGTCATATATACCCATGATGACATCGGGCACATCACGGCCATCTTTCCAATACCGTAAACCTCCGGACGCAAAAATCCGGTTAGGACCTTTTGAACTTGTTACAGCATGAAGCGCAGAAAACAAATGAACAAACAGATCGCCTGCTACACCTGTGCCATAGTCCTGGTAATTACGCCAGCGAAAGAAACGAACCGGGTCGTATGCTACTTTCGGAGCATCTCCTATAAAACTGTCCCAATCCACCGTGTTTCCTTTTGCATCGGTGGGGAT
>DJFR01000105.1:8344-22599 GCA_002432545.1 Flammeovirgaceae bacterium UBA5867
CTCACGCGCTGGCTCCCGACTTGTAATACTTTGCCGGTTTTCTTTTGGGTAGCGATAACCTCTGCGCCTTCTTCCAGTTTGTGTACCATCGGCTTCTCGCAGTATACATGTTTGCCTTTGTTCATGGCTTCTATAGATATGCGATCGTGCCAGTGATCGGACGTAGCCACGAACACAGCATCTATATCTTTACGGTCTAGTATCTCTTTATAATTTTTTGTTACAAAAATGTCATTACCATACACCTCCTTGGCGCGATCAAGTCGGCCGGTATATAGGTCGCATGCACCGACTAATTTTACACCNNCCGCATACACCGACTAATTTTACACCGGGTATCTGCAGGCTTGTCTCAGCGTTACTAAATCCCATAATGCCCATGCCTATAATTGCGATATTTACCTGATCGTTGGCGGTATATATCTTGTCAGGAGTTTTTTGGTGTTGCAGCTCTACAACTTTTGAAGCGGAAGCCTGAAGTAGAGAAGGCGCAGCACCGGTAAGCATGGCTGTACCAAAAGCCTTCTTCAGAAAGCTTCTTCGCGATTTTCTTGATTCATTATACATAAGGTACTTCTGGTTGATTAGACTTAGGGAAGTTACGATATTTGAGAGCTTTCAAAAAGCAAGGTAGATTTTAGGAGAATAGTGATTACGAGCGGAAAAATTTATTTGTGATGATGAACTTCAACTTTTTCAGAAACCGGAGCCTGGCCATTGACCTGGGTAATAACAATACATTGGTGCGTGATAAGAATAACCTGCTTGTTTCGCAGCCATCATACATTGTATTTAATGTAGAGAATAATACCGTGAAAGCTGTAGGTGAGCAGGCCTATAGTATGTTTGAAAAACACCACGATGAACTGAAGCCGGTGAAGCCGTTGAAGGGTGGTGTGATTGCTGATTACGATTCGGCAAGCCGCATGATTCATGAACTGGTTCGCCAGGTGAATGGCAAATCTTTCATGAGCGGATATGAATATATAATCTCCGGCATTCCGTTCTCCACTACGGAAGTTGAGCGCAGAGCCCTTCGCGATGCATTGGGACAATTCAATGCAAAGCATACATATTTAATGTATGAACCGTTAGCCGCTGCCATGGGTATGGGACTTGATATACAAGAGCCCAATGGTAAGATGGTGATTGACATAGGAGGTGGTATAACCGAGATTGTGATCATTTCACTTTCGGGTGTTGCTGCATTTCAATCTGTGAAGATTGCTGGTGACACATTTGACCAGGAGATACAGGATCACTTCCGCAGAAACTATAACATGGCGATCGGTCTCAAGACTGCCGAGCAGGTGAAGATAAAAGTTGGAGCAGTAGTGGATACGTTGGTTGATAAACCTGAGCCGATGATTGTGCGCGGTAAAGATCTGATGGAAGGTATACCAGTTACTCGCAAGATCGACCACTCCGAAGTTGCTCATATATTAGACAAGTCAATTGGTGCAATTGAGCACGCAGTAATTCAAACACTTGAAACGTGTCCTCCGGAATTAGCCGCTGATATTTACCTGAATGGAATTCACATCACGGGCGGCAATGCATACCTGCGTGGTTTACGTCAACGTTTTGAAGATCGTATCAAGCTGCCGGTTCACATTGATGACGAAGCGCTTCACTCGGTAAGCAAAGGCGCAGCGAAGGCATTGCAGGATCCGAAGAAATACAGAAGCGTGCTGATGGAGTAATATCCGAGGCAGGCGCTTTTAAAAATATAAAGCCGAAAGTAAAAGGAGTGACTCCTGTACTTTCGGCTTTTGCATTTACTTTATAGCGTGTCAGAGATTTCCGCGAAGAGCCTGTTCGCGTTCGATTGATTCAAACAGTGCTTTGAAATTTCCTTTACCAAACGACTTTGCTCCGTTGCGTTCAATGATCTCGAAGAAAAGAGTAGGGCGGTCTTGTACCGGTTTGGTGAAGATCTGCAGCAGGTATCCTTCTTCATCGCGATCGATCAGGATGTTCTGCTTTTTCAATTCCTTCATATCTTCATTGATGGTGCCGACACGATCGAGTACATCTTCATAATAATTGTCAGGCACGTATAAGAATTCGACACCGCGTTTTCTCAATTCGCTTACGGTATATACGATGTCGTCAGTCGCAATAGCAATGTGTTGTACACCGGGGCCATAGTAAAAATCGAGATACTCTTCGATCTGCGATTTCTTTTTACCCTCGGCCGGTTCGTTGATCGGGAATTTAATATACCCGTTTCCATTCGAAACTACTTTGGACATCAGTGCACTATATTCAGTAGAGATATCGCTGTCATCGAATGTAACGAGAAGACTGAAGCCCATTACTTTTTCGTAAAAGCTTACCCACTCGTTCATCTTTCCGAGTTCAACGTTGCCCACACAATGGTCTACATATTTCAAGTCGATAGGGGATGCTGCAAATGTACTCTTGCGTGCTTTGTAACCTGGAAGAAATGCACCTTTATAATTCTTTCGTTCTACAAATGTGTGAATGGTTTCTCCATACGTTTTGATAGACGCTACGATCGCCTCGCCATGTTCATCTTTCAACACCGTTGGCTCCTGCACCGCCACAGCACCGCGTGACGTGGTTTCATAAAAAGACTTGCGTGCATCATCAACCCATAGCGCCAGTACTTTTACTCCATCACCGTGTTTGCACACATGTTGTGCGATGGGCGTATCTTTTTGCAAAGCCGTTGTCAACACAAACCTGATCTTGTTTTGCTGCAGCACATACGAAGCACGATCACGCACTCCGGTTTCAGGGCCGGCATAAGCCACGAGTTCAAACCCGAGACAATGCTGATAGTATAGCGCTGATTGCTTGGCATTGCCAACATATAATTCAATATGATCGGTGCCATTGATGGGCAAAAAATCCTGGTTCATAAAATGGGTTGTTTAGAAGTTAAACCGTTTGATTGATTTAGTTGCCTGTGAAATTACAGCATCTCACAAGAGGATGGAAGCATTACAAAGGAGATTCGGCAAAATGAAAAATGGGCGATTTTTATTGGCCCGACTTTATTAAAACGATACGGCAGGCAAAATAATATAGGGAAGAAAATGCATTGAGTTTGGAGGTGTGTGACTCAAACTATTTCCAAATTCAATGATTTCTTTAATCTTTGGGGTAAAATTCGAAACATGGATATTCAGGCACTTGATAAAGCACTCCAGGAAATTGTTAAAAAGAGAACCGAACTGGAGAAAATAGATTACAACAATCCGAAGTACGATGATCTGGAGGAACAACTGCACGATCTGGAAGATGCGTTCCAGGTAAAGTATGGCGAGTACCTTGAAGATGCATTGCAAGATGTACACGATGAACTGTGCCCTGATAACGAAGTACTGTGGCCAATCGCCTATATAAAAGGAGTACCGGTAGAAACCGACAAGTACGCAGGCAAAGAAACGTTACTCTCGCTTGAAGCCAATCCTCCCCGTATAACGNNTACATATCAGCACACGTACATACATCAAAGAAATCCGAGCGTCTTTCTGACTCTTTCTAAAACTTCGAGCGCAATGGTGCGGGCTTTAGCTTCGCCTTGTTCGAGTTTTTTGTCGAGCTCTGCGGGGTTGCTCATATAGAAGTTGAATGCTTCGCGTTCTTTGCTGAACTTCTCGATGATCAATTCATACAACGCCTGCTTGGCATGACCATAGCCAAAATTACCGGCCAGGTATTTTTCGCGAAGTGCATTCTTTTGATCTTCAGTAGCAAGCAAGCTATAGATCTTGTATGTGTTATCGGTGTCAGGATTCTTCGGAGCTTCCAACGGAGTACTGTCGCTTACGATCGACTTTACCTGTTTCAGTAATTCCTTCTCCGGCAAGAATATATCTACAATATTCCCGTATGACTTACTCATCTTTTGCCCGTTGGTACCGGGTATCGTCATTACCTGCTCTTCAATTTTAGCTTCGGGTACAACAAAGGTTTCGCCATACTGATTATTAAATGCGGTAGCGATGTCGCGTGCCATCTCAACATGCTGGCGCTGATCTTTTCCTACGGGAACAAACTGTGCGTCATACAATATTATATCTGCCGTCATCAACACGGGATAGGTGAAGAGACCAGCATTAACATCGGATAATCTTTCAGACTTATCTTTAAAAGAGTGTGCATTGGCAAGCATCGGAAAAGGTGTGAAGCAGTTCAGATACCAGGTAAGTTCACAAACTTCCGGAATGCGTGATTGCCGGTAGAGATAATTTTTTTCTATATCGAAACCAAACGCCAGCCATGCAGCGGCAACAGCACGGACGTTGTTAACACGTGTTTCCGCGTCTTTAATAGTAGTAAGTGAATGAAGATCGGCAATGAAAAAGAACGATTCGTTACCAGATTTTTTGGAAAGTTCTATTGCCGGAATGATAGCACCTAATAAATTGCCCAGGTGCGGACGACCACTGCTTTGTATGCCTGTTAAAATTCTTGCCATAATGGTTGCAAAGAAAATAAAATAAAGCAGAACTGAATTAGTTTTAAATTTGAACCGGAAAACGGATTTATGATAAAATCATCCAAAGTTTATGTAGCGGGTCATCGGGGAATGGTTGGTTCGGCTATCGTGCGTTGTTTGGAGAGAAACGGTTATTCCAATCTCGTGTTTGCTACAAGCAAGGAACTTGATCTTCGTCAACCTGACCAGGTAAATAGTTTTTTTGAACGGGAACGTCCGGAATACGTTTTTCTGGCAGCAGCCAAGGTAGGAGGTATTCTTGCTAACAATACCTATCCCGTTGAGTTTCTTTATGATAACCTCATGATTCAGAACAATGTGATTCACGCTGCATATCAATATGGTGTGAAGAAATTGTTGTTCCTGGGATCATCGTGTATATATCCAAAATTTGCTGAGCAGCCTATTCAGGAAGAAAGCCTTTTGACAGGTTCACTGGAACCAACCAATGAAGCCTATGCTATAGCAAAGATTGCCGGCATTAAGTTATGCCAGGCATACTATAAACAATATGGTGCGCGCTTTATATCAGCAATGCCAACCAACATGTATGGTTATGGTGATAATTATCACCCGCAGAACTCCCATGTACTGCCTGCACTCTTAAGACGTTTTCATGAAGCAAAGGCCGAAAATAAATCAGAAGTAGTAATCTGGGGATCCGGTAAGCCTCTTCGTGAGTTCATGTTTTCAGATGACCTTGCCGATGCATGTCATTATCTGATGCTGCATTATGAAGAGCCTGAGTTGATCAATGTAGGCACCGGTGAAGAGGTTTCAATACTTCAGCTGGCGAGTCTCATAGGAGAGGTGATTGGTTACAAAGGTAAAATTGCTTTTGACACGTCTAAACCCGATGGAACACCACGAAAGCTGATGGATAGTGCAAAGTTGCATGCGCTTGGTTTTAAGCATAAGACTTCTTTGCGTGACGGGATTGAGAAAACCTATCAGGAATTTTTGGCTAAACAATTTGAGTATAGCCAAACTATATAAGTATACATTTAAAACAAATATAGTATTGATGCCTTGGTGCAGTATACTAAAACAACTACCAATTATTTAAATGAAAAAAGCGTTTATTACCGGTATCACAGGTCAGGATGGAGCTTACCTCGCAGAGTATTTATTAGAGAAGGGGTATGAGGTACATGGATTGAAGAGAAGATCTTCTCTCTTTAATACCGATCGCATCGATCATATCTATCAGGATCCGCATGATAAAGGAGCACGGATGAAATTACACTTCGGTGATCTGACTGATTCAACGAATTTGATCCGTCTTATCCAGGAAATACAGCCTGATGAGATTTACAATCTGGGTGCTATGAGCCACGTTCGTGTGAGCTTTGATATGCCGGAATATGTTGCCAACACGGATGCTATAGGAACGCTTCGAATTTTAGAAGCCGTACGTTTACTGGGACTCTCTCAAAAAACGCGTATATACCAGGCTTCAACATCAGAGCTATATGGGAAAGTACAGGAAACACCACAAAGTGAACGCACTCCATTTTATCCACGATCGCCTTATGCTGTCGCAAAACTCTATGGATATTGGATCACCGTTAACTACCGTGAAGCCTATAATATGTATGCTTGCAATGGTATATTGTTTAATCACGAATCTCCATTACGTGGAGAGACTTTTGTATCAAGAAAGATAACGCGCGGTATAGCACGTATCATGCTGGGATTGCAACAGAAACTGTATATGGGTAACCTGGAAGCCAAGCGTGATTGGGGACATGCGCGAGACTATATAGAAGCGATGCACCTGATACTACAGCAACCTGTAGCAGAAGATTATGTTATTGCTACCGGAGCTACAACTTCAGTGCGCGATTTCCTGGTAAGAGCGTTTGACCACGTGGGGGTAACAATTGTCTTCAAAGGTAATGGCGTAAACGAAGTTGGAATTGTTGACCAGGTTAGAAACGTATCGGATGATTTTGTTCTGAAACCCGGTGCAGAAGTAATTGCTATAGATGAACGTTACTTCAGACCAACAGAAGTAGACTTACTCCATGGTGATCCTACCAAAGCTAAGAAGATTCTGGGATGGAAGCCAAAGTACGATGTGAACGCGTTGCTGAAGGAAATGGTTGATGCCGATGTTACCCTGATGCGCAAAGAAAGCCTTTTGAGACAAGGTGGATTCAAAGTGCTGAACTACCACGAGTAGTGAATTGTTACGTTTGAAATATAATTTGATTTGTGAAATATATACTTGTCCTTTTGGACGGTGGGTAAATACAATACAATACAATATGAAAGTAAGGTTGTTTATTTTTATTCTGACTATGGTTTGTGCTCATGTCTGGGCACAGCAGTCGAAGCCTCTTCAATTTAAAGAAGAGATTTTTGATTTCGGAACCGTAGCAGAGGAAGGTGGGCCGGTAACGCACGAGTTTGTTTTTACAAATGGAAGTAATCGCCCTGTAAAGATTTTAACTGTGCAGGCATCGTGTGGCTGTACAACACCAGGGTGGTCAAAAGAATCGGTCGGTCCGGGAAAAGTCGGCTATATACAGGCGAGCTTTAATCCCAAAGGACGTCCCGGTTTCTTCACAAAATCACTTACTGTTACAACGGACCTCGAAGCCACTCCGATTGTATTGCAAATCAAAGGACAAGTTTACTCGGGTGGATCAGTTGATGCCTCTGATTTTCAGATAGCCAATGGAAACTGGAAACTGAAGGTTGGATCTTTTAACCTCGGCAAAATATACCGTAAGGACGAATTTACAGGTCGTGATTTTCAAATCCTGAATGGTGGGAGTAAAGCAATTACGTTTACGGGTAAAGTAGTTGGTCCTTCCTATATTAAAGTTGATGTTACTCCAAAAACACTCGCGCCTGGAGCGAAAGGTAACGTTAGGGTTAGCTATAATGGTAAACTTAAAAACGCTTATGGATTTCAGTCTGATAATATAGAGATCCAAACCGATGACGAGTTGAATCCTGTTAAGTCATTCTCTGTATATGCAACACTTGAAGATTACTTTGATCCGTTGAAACCGGAGGACCTGGCAAAAGCACCACAACTTAGATTGGGAATGACTTCACTTGACTTTGGTACGGTATCATCAACCGGAGCAACCCGAGAGATCACTGTGTCAAATACCGGTAAGAAAGAATTGAGCATCCGTTCGCTCCAGGGTAACTGTACGTGCGTAACAGCATCAGCAACCAAACCAACTCTCAAGCCAGGTGAGAGCAGTACGATCAAGCTAAATTTCAAACCGCAGGATCGTAAGGGAACGCAGCAAAAAGCAGTTACTATCTATTCAAATGACCCGCGCAATCCTGTGCAGAGAATTACTTTCTCGGCATACGTGGATTGATTAAGGCAGCATTTCCTATACTTTAAATTTAAAAAGAGAGTTCGAGTATACTTCTATATTCTCGAACTCTCTTTAATTTTACGGCAATCATTTTTCTTTACTCGTGTTCAGTAGAGCTTATAGCTGTTTTCCCCTGCTTAAAGACAAAGAGAAGGGATGCACGGACGGATTGTAGCTGTGATGGATGAAATGAAATTGAAATTGGGTTTAATAACTGTATATTTACCCCCCTTAAAGAAGGCAAAAACAAAGAAATGACCCGAATTTGGCTGATTTTAGGCGNNAAAATAGTTTATTTACAAAAGGATGATCTGAAGCACAGAGACGAAATTCCTAAGGATACTATTTTACGCTCGCATACATTAAAGATACGAGAATATCGTATTCAGCCACTCGATATCTTAAGTGTCAACTTTGAGACACTGAGTAAAGAGAATGATGCCTTTGACTTTTTGTCAAAGTTAAATGTCACCTCAGGTAGTAGTGGAGGAAACAGCAGCTCTGGGGCCATGATGAATGGTATATTAGTTGATACCCAAGGCGAAATCGATTACCCAGTGCTCGGGAGAATGAAGATTGGAGGGTTGACACTTTTTCAAGCTAAGGATTCAATTCAAAAAAAGGCCTCACAGTTTCTTCCTGATGTTGTGGTAAGAGTAAGGATGCTTAATTTCAGATATACTCTTTTAGGCGAGGTAAACGGAGAGGGGACAATAACTTCTAATAATACGCGACTGACTATGATGGAGGCTATAGGTCTTGGAGGAGGCCTATCTGAATTGGCCGATCGAAGCCATGTTAAAGTACTCCGACAAAGTGGCGACAGCACGAAAGTCTTTTATGTTAATCTGCTAAAGGAGGATTACGTTGAATCACCTTATTATTTTGTTCAACAAAACGATGTAATCATAGTTCCTCCACTAAGGCAACGTCCCTTTAGAAGGTACTTTACTAATAATCTGGGTATAATAACCACCACCATTTCATTCATAGTGCTAATAGTAACTTTATCCCGATAATACTTGAATACCCAGGCTCCTATACCAGATATTAACGAAGCCCCTGCTACTTCTTCCAAAGGGATTCAAATCAATTTTAAACGCGTGGCCGATCGTGCCATACGCTATTGGTACCTCATATTACTGTCTCTTATCATAAGTGTTAGCGTTGCTTATTTGATGAATCGCTATAGCACACGGATATATCCGGTTAAAGCGTCTATCATTATTCGGGAAAGTGAAGAGAATGTTGGAGCGAAATTTTTATATAACAATGAATTGTTATCCGAATATAGAAATTTCTATAATGAGATTTACATAATGAAATCCTACCCACTACTTCAGGAAGTAGTGGAGGAACTTGGTTTTGATGTGTCGTATTTTAGAGAAGGCGATATAAAGACGACCGAGTACTATGAGCCTAACTTCCCACTATCCATAAAAGTCATTCCAAATGAAGGGAAAAGACCGTTTGGGAAGTCATTCTATTTTAAAGTTATAGATCAGCATACTTATTCATTACAATATAAAGTGGATGATGATCAACCGGGGAAAGAGTTCGCTTCGTTGCATTTTAACGACACTGTTAAAATAAACGGCTACCGGTTATTGGTGAATCGGAAAGCAGATGTATCGGAACTATTTAACAAGACATTGGTAGTAAGATTCAACGATCCCTTGTCTTTAGCGAAGTCGTACTCCGGCCGGTTAAAAATCGGATGGGCAATGACTGGATCGTCTGTTGTAGATTTAGAGATCAATGGTTCAGTTATTCAGAAGGAAGTTGATTTTCTACGTAAGTTCATTGAACGTTATCAGGATTATGATGTCGAGAAGAAGAATAAAATGGTGGCCCGTGCCATCACATTTCTGGATAACCAATTAGGAGTCATTGGAGATTCACTTGAACATTATGAAGATCAGGTTGAAGACTTCAAGCGCAGAAACGTTATTACTGAGCTTGCCGAAGAAACCAACAGGCTGTATTTGAAACTACAGGATTACGAAAATCAAAAATTTCAGTACAGATTGTTGGATAATTATTTTACCTATATATCTCAGTTGCTGGAGCAGAATCAATATGAGGGCATCTTTACTCCGCAAAGTGTTGGTATCACAGACGAAATAATATCCAAGCTTATAACATCACTTATTGAAGAGCAGGGACAGGTTAATTTATACAAAACCAATGCAACGAAAGGCGTACTGCGCTTGGAGGACAATCCTAATTATCAGGAAAAATTAAAGAGAATTCAGTTCCTAAAGACGGATATATTAAAGACAATCGAAAATAGTCGTAGTACTCAAAGGATCAATATCAAGTTTATAAATGATCAGATAAAAATTGTAGAAGATCAACTGGCCAGGCTACCAAGTACAGAGCGGGAATTGGTTGGCATACAACGAAACTATTCGCTTCGTGAGAACCTGTATATATTTCTTTTACAGAAAAGAACAGAGGCTGGACTCTCAATGGCCTCTACAACATCGGATATTGTTGTGGTAAATCCGCCTATGGCTGGAGGAGCTATATCTCCGAAGACAATGCAAAATCTGATGACTGGAGTTGGCATTGGCTTCCTTGTACCACTATCAATATTTATTTTGCTGGAGATCCTTAACAACAGGATTCAATCTAAGGATGATATAGAAAATATGACATCAGCACCGGTAATTGGTGCTGTAGGTCATAATCCTGTATCCGATGCACTTATTGTCTATAGCAAGCCTCGCTCAGCGATGGCTGAGTCGTTCCGGGCTCTCAGGTCTAATCTTAATTATTTCACCGGCAATCAGGATCATCAGATTTTTATGGTGACTTCTTCGATTCCGGGTGAGGGTAAATCATTCACTACCCTTAATCTGGCTACAGTATACGCATTAGCCGGTAAGCGGACTGTAATTGTTGGTGCCGATCTTCGAAAGCCTAAACTATATGACGAGTTGGGCCTGAATAATTCAATTGGTCTGAGTCAATATTTGTCAGGTATGGCTACCAAAGAAGAGATCACTCAGGCTTCGTCCATCGATAGCTTATCCCTGATAGCCAGTGGTCCGATGCCTCCCAACCCAAGCGAGTTACTGCTTCGTCCGGCAATGGAAGAACTGGTAAATTACTTACGAGACAAGTTTGATTACGTCATTATAGATACTCCTCCATTGAGTTTGGTTACCGATGCGTTTGTCTTGTCGAAGTATGTTAATCATACGCTCTTTGTTATCCGACAGGACTATACACCGAAAGAAGCGTTACGGTCATTTGATGAGTTCTACAGATCGGGAAGATTACTTCGAGTAAGCGTATTATTCAATGATCTTCGGAAATCAGGACTTGGTTATGGCTATGGTGGATATAGCTATGGCTATGGTTACGGTTCGGGCTATCAGTATGGAGGTTATTATTACGGTGGCAAGAAAAAGAAAAATGGTAATGATTATTATCAGGAATAGCGATTCGCTGTTTTTGATTTTATGAAATAACTTTATTAGACCAGATGCTATTTAATTCAATTGAATTTGCTTTTTTCTTAATTATAGTATACACGCTATACTGGCTGTTGAAAGACAGCAGACGCTGGCAAAATAATTTGCTGCTGGTGGTTAGCTATATATTTTATGGATGGTGGGACTGGCGTTTTGTTTTCTTATTGATGTTGTCAACGATTATCGATTACTCGTTTGGCCTGCTTATATATAATTCCGAGAATCGTAAGAAACTATATTTGTGGCTGAGTATATTTAACAACCTCGCTGTTCTCTTTTTCTTTAAGTATTTTAACTTTTTTGCGGACTCCACGCAAGCCGCGCTTTCGTTTTTCGGAATCACGATGAATCCGGTCTTCATCAATATAGTACTACCCGTTGGAATATCGTTTTATACTTTCCACGGCATGTCTTATGTAATTGATATTTACCGTGGAAATGCCAAGCCCATTAACAACTTCGTTGACTATTCTTTGTTTGTTAGCTTCTTTCCACTATTAGTAGCTGGGCCAATTGAACGAGCCACACACTTGTTACCACAGATCACTGCCAATCGAAAATTTAATTATACTCAATCTGCAGATGGTTTACGGCTTATTCTTTGGGGTTTATTCAAGAAGGTCGTTATCGCAGACAATTGTGCTGTTTTTGTTAACCAGATATTTGAGAACTCGGCAACAGCATCGAAGGTTGAATTGGCATTGGGTGCTATATTTTTTGCTTTCCAGATTTATGGTGACTTCTCAGGCTACTCAGACATTGCTATAGGAACGGCCAAACTGTTTGGTATGGAGTTACTTGTTAATTTCAGAACGCCATATTTCTCCCGAGATATAGCGGAGTTCTGGAGACGCTGGCATATTTCATTAACAACCTGGTTCCGTGACTATATCTATATACCTCTTGGTGGAAGCAGAGTAAGTCCTATGAAGGCGATCAGGAATACAATGATTGTTTTTCTGATCAGTGGGTTTTGGCATGGAGCGAACTGGACTTTTATTGTATGGGGAGCGCTGAATGGATTATACTTTTTACCACTTCTTCTCTCCGGTAAAAACAGAATTCATACGGATACGGTTGCTGAAGGACGTTTCTTTCCAACATTTAAAGAGACATTTCAGATTGCCACAACGTTTTTGTTAACATGTTTCGCCTGGATTTTCTTTAGAGCAGCGAATATAGGGGAGGCGTTTGACTATATCTCAGGATTTTTTACAAACCCGCTGCTGCCAGGAAACAATCTGGTGAGTTTAGACCGCTCATTTGTTTTGATATTATTTCTCTTCCTGTTGCTGGAGTGGTTGTTTAGGAATGGGATGCCCGAATTTGTAAGAAGCCGACACACTGCCTGGCGCTTGGCTATATACTACGGACTTGTAGTACTTATTGTGTTCTTTGGAGCATTTGGTAGTGAGGAATTTATATACTTTCAGTTTTGATGAAGAAGTTTATATATAAAGTATTGGTGTATTTGTTGCCTGTACTTCTTTTCTTCTCCTTGCCCTATATAATTTTAGAGGTTTCAGGGGAGCTACAGGATTTATCAAATACGAGGATCGAGCAGGGTTACTTGCTTGGACTTGCCTATAGCGAACAGTCTAAGGATTATAAGCTTAATGAAATATTAACGCGCAGACCTGAAGTACTTGCTGTAGGTACATCGCGGGTGCTTCAAATCAGAAGTTTTTTCTTTAAGAGGCCTGAGTCTTTCTTTAATGGAGGACGCGTAATTTCTAAAATAGGTGATCTGCCGTGTCTGATTGAAGAATGGGACAAGAATAACTACAAACCAAAAGTGATTATACTGGGTGTCGACCAGTATTTTTTTAATGAAAAATGGGACAACCTGAAAGGTGGTTGCGAGTATAATACCAAAATGAGTGAGTTGAATATGTTAAGTAAATCTTCACTTGACGTATACTCTGATTTAGTGGACGGGAAAATTCAATTAAAGAGTATAGCCCAAAGTTATCATCGTCATGGTTTGACTGCTATAATGACGGATGCAGGATATAGAACGGACGATGGAAGTTACTATTATGGTAAAATAATTCAGGACTTCAAGAAAGGTATCAGTGTATCCTTTAATGACATGGAGAAACGGATTGAAAGAGGAAAGAACAGGTTTGAATGGGGAGCTGAGGTAAATGAAGGAGCAATCAGTATTCTGAAATCATTTGTAAACTACTGCAACCATAACAATATTAAGTTGGTAATGTTTATACCGCCTTATCCCACATCGATCTATAAGCGCATGGTGGATTCCGGTAAGTATGGATATATACTGAAATTGGATTCTGCCTTACGAGCAAACGACTTGCGTGTACATAACTTCTCATCGCTCGATGCTGTAGGTTCCAAAGATGATGAAGCAGTTGACGGATTACATGGATCGGAAGTTGCCTACTTAAGGTTGATTCAGGAGCTTAGTAAACGTGAGCCTTGGCTGAATACGTATATAAACCAGGAACAGTTTAAGTTGTTAAGCAAGCCGGCTAATCCTCTGGAGCTGAAAGAAGAGAAGTTTTAAGGTTATTGGAATATATAAGATATGGAATTAAAGAATAAAACAGTATTAGTTACAGGAGCAGATGGATTTATTGGAAGCCATCTCACACAACGTCTCCTTGAAGAAGGTTGTAAAGTAAAGGCCTTTGTTTACTATAATTCTTTTAACAGCTGGGGATGGATTGACACTTTCCCAAAAGAGCTGAAAAGCAAACTTGAAATTTTTGCCGGAGATATACGCGATCCAAATGGAGTTCGTACTGCAATGCAAGGTGTTGATGTAGTTTTTCACCTCGCTGCTTTAATTGCTATACCCTTCAGTTATCATTCACCGGATAGTTACGTTGATACCAATGTAAAAGGAACGTTGAACGTAGTGCAGGCAGCGCGCGATCTTAATACCACGCGCGTACTGGTTACTTCTACTTCAGAAGTATATGGAAC
>DJFR01000105.1:22749-70760 GCA_002432545.1 Flammeovirgaceae bacterium UBA5867
CTTTATGTAAAAGATACTGTGGAAGGTTTTGTAGCGATTGCCAAATGCGATGAGCTTGTGGGGCATGATGTTAATATAGCCACTCAATCTGAAATTTCAGTTGGCGATCTGGCTCGTAAGCTTGTGAGTCAGATTGGTTCTGATATTAAAATCGAAGAAGATCAACAGCGATTAAGACCGGAGAAGAGTGAAGTGTTCAGATTGTTTGGAAGCAATCAGAAACTTATGGAGTATACGGACTGGAAACCAAAGTATACATTGGACGCAGGGTTGAAAGAAACCATTGAGTGGTTCTCTCAGCCACAAAATATAGCAGGGTATAAATCTGATATCTATAATCTTTAATACAACACTGTGAGTCGAGTTATTATTATAGCAGAAGCCGGAGTTAATCATAATGGCGAGATCGAAAAAGCAAAGCAACTGATTGATGCTGCTGCTGAAGCGGGCGCTGACTACGTAAAGTTTCAGACGTTTAAAGCAGATAAACTTGTTAGCACCGAAGCGAAGAAAGCTTCTTACCAGGCAAAGAATATTAACGATGGTGATGATTCGCAGTATGGCATGCTCAAGAAGCTTGAACTGAGCGAAGCAGATCACCATATACTGAAGAAGTATGCTGACGAGGCTGGTATCAAATTTCTATCAACCGGATTTGATGAAGACAGTCTTGACTTTCTGGATTCTGTAGGCATAGATTTCTTCAAAGTGCCGTCAGGAGAAATCACTAATTATCCATACCTCAAGCACATGGCTTCAAAGAAGAAGCCTGTTGTGGTTTCTACGGGTATGTCGTCTTTGGGAGAGATTGAGCAGGCATTGGATGTGTTAACGCAAGCAGGAGTTGCTATTGAAAATATAGCAGTGCTTCATTGCAATTCACAATATCCCACACCTTTTGAAGATGTTAACCTGGGAGCAATGCTCTCGATCAGAGACGCGTTTAAAGTTCGCGTAGGATATTCCGATCATACGCTGGGTATCGAGATTCCTATAGCGGCAGTAGCGTTAGGAGCTACCGTGATAGAGAAACACTTTACACTTGATCGTAATTTACCTGGTCCGGATCATAAAGCATCGCTGGAGCCAAACGAACTCGCGCACATGGTTCGATCTATTCGCAACGTGGAGCTTGCCTTGCAGGGTGACGGACGTAAGCGTGCCTCGGCTTCTGAGCTGCCGAATAAGAACCTGGTAAGAAAGAGTATACATTTAGCGGCCGATAAAAAAGAAGGTGATGTGTTGTCGAAGAGCGATCTTATTATGAAGCGCCCCGGCGATGGTATATCTCCCATGTTAATCGATCTTGTTATCGGCAAAAAAGTATCAAAGAATTTAGTGGCAGGTGAAAAATTAACATGGCAACACTTCCATTGAGAGTAGGCGTTCTGACAAGCTCCCGAGCAGATTTTGGCATCTATCTACCTTTGCTGAAGAAGATGCAGAACGATCCATTCTTCAATTTGAAGATAATAGCCTTTGGAAGTCATTTGTCTCCTTTTCATGGGTATACACTAAAAGCGATTGAAGCAGAAGGATTCTCCATTGATGCAAAGGTTGAATCGTTGTTAACGGGAGATTCTCCGGAAGCAATTGCCACAGCAATGTCGTTGACCATGATGAAATTCTCGCAGTATTGGGGAGCACATGCAAGTCAATATGATATTGTGCTGTGCCTGGGCGATCGCTATGAGATGTTTGCTGCAGTTACAGCAGGAATTCCATTCGGTGTAAAGTTTGGCCATTTACATGGTGGTGAAAAAACACTGGGGGCTATTGATAATTTTTTCAGACATTCTATTTCACAAGCGGCATGGTGTCACTTTGCTTCGACTGCTGTATATGCAGAACGGTTAAAGCAAATGCTTGACGAACCGGAACGTATATATAACGTAGGAGCATTGAGTCTTGATTCACTGGCAGACATTACTTTCTTATCGAAAGATGAGATTAAAAGTAAATGGAATATTGATATGACAGCGCCTACGATATTGGTAACATTTCATCCGGAGACTGTCAACGTATCAGAGAATACACACTACGCTAATGAATTGGTAAAAACTTTTATAGCGTTGTCTCAATTCCAGATCGTTATTACAATGCCGAATGCTGATACACTGGGTGCTACTGTTCGGAATATATTTATCGAAAAATTATCTGGCCTGCGCCATATCGTAATGGTGGAGAACCTGGGTACAAGGGGATATTTTTCGGTGATGCATCATTGCGCTTTTCTATTGGGTAATACGTCCAGTGGAATTATTGAAGCAGCATCATTGCATAAATATGTTATCAATACAGGTGATCGTCAAAAAGGACGCATGCAATCTGATAATGTAGTGGATGTTCCTGTATCCAGTGATGCGATACTGAAAGCAGTTAAATCAGTTTCTGAAAAGGGTAATTATTCCGGTGAAAATATATACTATCAAAACGGCTCTGCCGATAAGATATGTAATTCGTTAAAGCAATTATTTTATTAGCCATAGATTATGTTTGTTGATTTTAGAGAATATATAATAGACGACAAAAGCAATGCTCGTCAGGCTTTACAGAAGTTGGATGCACTGTCTTCAAAAGACAGTCGTACGCTTTTTATTATCAACGAAGAAGGTAAACTTTTAGGAACCGTAACCGATGGTGATATACGCAGAGGATTGCTCTCTGGAAGAGAGATCTCCGAGAATGTGAATCTTTACATGAATCGGAAATTCAAATTCCTTCGCGAAGATCAGATCAATGCCGATGAAGTAAAACTATATAAAGGACTTAAGATTCATCTGCTTCCGGTACTTGATTCAAAAGAGCGTATCGTAAAACTGATCGATCTGAAACAAGTACAGGCTATTGTTCCTATATCGGCACTTATCATGGCAGGCGGAAGGGGAGAGCGATTAAGGCCTCTTACCGATGCTACGCCTAAACCAATGTTGAAAGTTGGTGATAAGCCTATTATCGAACACAACATCGACAGACTTATCAAGTATGGCGTTGAGGATTTTTACATAAGCATCAAGTATCTGGGAAAAAATATCCAGGATTATTTCGGAGATGGTAAATCAAAAGGTGTCAATATAAAGTATATAGAGGAAGATGTACCGTTAGGTACCATTGGAGCGTTTCGCCTGGCACCACAAATTCGCCATGAACATATACTCGTGATGAATTCGGATATTCTCACAACTCTTGATTTTGAGGACTTCTATAAACACTTCCTTGCTATCAATGCAGATATGTGTGTTGCCAGTGTTCCGTACAATGTAAATATACCATATGGAGTATTGGAGTTGAGTGATGATCTTCACGTTACCTCACTCAAAGAAAAGCCAACCTATGTATACTACTCTAATGCAGGTATCTATCTTTTGAGATCGAAACTTCGTGATCTCATACCGGCTGAGGGGATGTATAACGCCACCGATCTGATGGACGATCTGATACGCAACAAACGTAAAGTTGTAAACTTCCCGATACTCAACTACTGGCTCGATATTGGTAATCAACAGGATTTCCTCAAAGCGCAAATGGATATCAAACACCTCGAGCTATAAATGAAAACCTTAGTAATTATACCGGCACGTGGTGGTTCAAAGGGTATACCCTTTAAAAATATAAAACCATTGGGCGGAGTTCCGTTGATACATCACAGTATAAAGGTTGCAAGGACTTTTACGGATGATGCCAATATATGTATCTCAACCGACTCTGATAAAATTATTGATTGTGTTCAGGAAACTGGTTTGAAGGTTCCTTTCACGAGACCGGAATCATTGGCTACTGATACTGCAGGTACCTATGAAGTATTGCTGCACGCATTGGATTTTTATGAGAAGAACGGAATTCAGTATGATTCCGTTTTATTGATGCAGCCAACATCACCTTTCCGCAAAGCACACCATTTACAAGAGATCAAAGCGCTATATAATAGTTCGTTGGACATGGTTGTCTCTGTGGGCGTGAGTCCTTATAGTCCTTATTTTAACATTTTTGAAGAGGACCCAGAAGGGTTTCTTCAAAAAAGTAAGTCGGGTCCGTTTAAAAGAAGGCAGGATGCTCCATCAAGCTATTTCTATAACGGATCGCTCTATATGATCAATGCATCTTCACTTCGAAAGCAACCGCTTCATGAATTTAAAAAAGTGAAAAAGTATGTGATGGATGAGTTGCACTCACAGGATATAGATTCTCCGTTAGACTGGGCGCTATGTGAGACTATACTAAATCAAGGACTAGTATAAATTGAAAATAACTGAAGCTTATTAATTCGTTAAAATTCTGGATTTGTGAATAGGTTAAAACAATTAATTAAGAAGCAATTTGAAGACTTCTACTACTTCTATAATTATCTCGGCTATAGAATTTTTGTTTCGATCGGGCTAAGTTTAGCAGTAGGCGTTCTGGACGGTTTCGGGTTGGCGATGTTTCTACCTTTACTGCAGATGGTAGACAATAGTGGTGCCCCCGTACAGTCGGAGCAGATGGGAAACCTGTCTTTTCTGGTGGATGGATTAAGCTGGTTAGGCTTTAGTCTCACACTTCAAACAGTCCTGCTCGTAATCCTTACTTTCTTTGCGCTGAAAGGAATGATGAAGTTCGCTGAGGGATACTATAAAGTACTCTTGCAACAACGGTTTATCAGAACGATTCGATTTTCAAACATCACGTTACTTTCGGGTTTCAAGTATAAGGCTTTCGTTGGCAGCGATTCAGGAAGAATACAAAATACATTTAGTGGTGAGGTAGAAAAAGTGTTGCAGGCTTACCGATCTTACTTTACATCCTTTCAATATGGGGTGTTGGTAGCAGTGTATATCTTTCTGGCCTTTATGGTTAATCCTCAATTTGCCATTTTAGTTGCTATAGGTGGAGCGCTTACAAATCTTATTTTCAAAAAGATATATCAGATAACGAAAGCATTATCTCGTGAACTGACAAAAGAGTCACATATCTTCCAGGGATTGCTTATTCAAAAAGTTGCAAACTTCAAATACTTAAAGGCTACCGGACTGATACACGATTTTGGTGATAAGTTAAAACGCATCATTCTTAAGATAGAAGAAGCACAACGAAGAATCGGTGTGATGTCCACATTTCTGGCAGCCATGAGAGAGCCTATCGTTATGGTGGTTGTAGTATCGGTGATTCTCGTTCAGGTAAAATTTTTCTCTCAAAGTTTAGGATTGATCATTCTGAGTTTATTGTTTTTCTATAGATCGCTTACATTCTTAATGGCACTTCAGAACTATTGGAATACTTTTTTATCAGTTTCCGGTTCTTTGGAAAACATGTCTGAGTTTACGAATGAACTACGGTCGCAGCAGGAAGAGCGGGGAACTGAGCGGGTCGATTCATTTCAGAAGTCACTTCTCTTGAAAAATTTGTCTTTCTCGTATGGAAATGAATCTATACTTCGTGATATCTCATTAGAGATACGCAAGAATGAGACGATTGCATTGGTTGGGGAAAGCGGATCGGGTAAAACAACGCTGATGAACGTGCTGAGCGGATTATTAAGCAGTGAAAAAGGAATGTTCTTTATCGATGGTAAAGATAGCCAGACCATCGATGTGGTGTCGTTTCAAAAACGGATAGGCTATATCACACAGGAGCCGGTTATTTTCAACGATACCGTATTCAACAACATAACATTTTGGGATGCACCAACGCCTGCTAATATAGCGCGATTTGAGAAGGCTATGCGAATGGCATCTATATATGATTTTGTGATGACTTTACCCGATAAGGAAAAGGCACAATTGGGTAATAATGGAATCATGGTAAGTGGTGGACAGAAGCAACGCATCTCGATTGCCCGCGAACTATATAAAGACGTTGACTTCCTGTTTATGGATGAAGCAACATCGGCACTTGATTCTGAGACGGAGCGAAGCATTCAGGAAAATATAGATCAACTGAAGGGACAATTTACAATCATCATCATCGCTCACAGATTGTCAACCGTTAAGAATGCAGACAGGATCATTTACCTTAATAAAGGTATAATTGAAGATATAGGCGACTTCGACAGTTTACGATCGACTTCGAATAATTTTAACAGAATGGTGGCATTGCAAATATTTTAGTATGAATATTTTATTTCCAATAGAAACACAGAGCCGTGAGCTGGACTATAAGCTTCTTCTGGCATCAGCATTAGCCGGAAAGAATGGAAGAAGTATTCATTTTGGCAGTTTTCAGTTTTTAGATAAAAGCCTGCCTCATTTCAAAAATGGACTCTACGTTGGTAAGAATATATTTAGAAACGATGCCCGCAAATTTAAGCCCAAAGGATACTACGAACAGAAAGCACGTGGTATAGATAGCATATACTATTATGAAGAAGGTGGTTTCTTTTTCAAGAATGATGAGCTTTGGAAAGAACGTTTGGAGTTTAGCTGTAATCCACGAGTTTTTGATGCAAACGATTATGTTTTTGTGTGGGGCGATCGTCAGAAACAAGTCTTGTCTGAAATCGCCAAGCACCCGGAAAATATAAAGAATGTTGGAGTAGTTCGATTTGATTTGTACAATAAGTATAAATTTTTATATAAGGAAAAGGGCGAAAAGCATCAAAAAGACTTGAAAGATTATGTGCTGATAGATACACACTACGGGGCAGCGAACAACCATAACAACTTTGCCAAGCAGCTACATTTCTTCAAGTATCCTGGTATGAATGCACAGGAAAAGATAGGCTACCTCGCGAGGTATAGTGATGATTTCGAAAATCTGATGGCCATGGTGGAACTGGTTTTGCAACTGGCAGCTAAATTTCCACATATTAATTTCGTGGTAAGACCTCATCCATCGGAAAAGCTGAGTTTTTATAAGGATGTATTTGTCAATCAAAAGAATATTCATGTAATCAGAGAAGGATCAGTAGGAGAATGGCTGGTAGGAGCCAAGGCCCTTATACATGGCGGGTGTACAACGTCATTTGAGTCTCATTTTATGGGCGTTCCGGTAATTACCTATATCCGGAAAGTGAATGCTCATACTATATATCCAGCGAGCGAAATAGGCTATATCCTGAATGACACGGAAAAAATCGAAGCTTTGGTGAATTTGATATTGGAGAAAAAACAACCTTCTGAATATGGGTATACATATTCCATTAGGGGCAATGAAGTTATCAACAACCTCAATTTGCCCGCTACGGAACTGTTTTTGAATGAATTTGAAAGCATTGAGCAGAATTACTTTCAGAATCATAACGGTGCGCAGTTTAAATCCCCATCTTCGCTTCATATCAATAAATTATACTATAAGAAACTTCTCTTTGAGAAATTGTATATAGCATACAACAAGGTATTGAATAGACATACCAAACTGAACTCGCTGAAGTATATCAATAACAAGTTTCCAGGATTCAACAAGGAGAAGATTGAGTCTTTGTTGAAGAAAATAGAGGAGAATACAGGTAAGAAGGTCAATCTGAAATTTTACAACTCACATTATTTTGTAATCTCTTAGTTTGAGTTTTTACGAAAAACAGAATGGCAAACTTTTAAACAGCATACAAGATGTTTGAAGCAATTAAACACGACCTCATTCACAGCTTGTCTGGCTCGCACTTTCAACACAAAGTGTCATTAAACTTCTTTAGAGTTCTGAAAAGTTTCTTTGTAAAGGAGTTTAAGGCGATTTTTATGTATCGTGTTTACAATTATACTGACCGAAAAGGATTGAGCTTGATTACGTT
Organism: Flammeovirgaceae bacterium UBA5867; assembly: GCA_002432545.1. Taxonomy (GTDB): domain Bacteria; phylum Bacteroidota; class Bacteroidia; order Cytophagales; family Cyclobacteriaceae; genus Ohtaekwangia. Next base: position 30,452 of record DJFR01000105.1, read on the forward strand.
CTTGCTATATGAATATTCAAAGAGACGTTATGGTGTTGATATATCGCCTCGTGCAAAAATACAGGGCGGAGTTCGTATAGCACATTGCTCAGATATAGTCATTGGTCCGAATGCATCTATAGGTTATGGCACTGTTATTTTTAACGGAGTAACCATGGGTAAAAAATATCCGGGTGCTAAAGGCGGAATGCCTCAGGTAGGTATGAATGTAACGCTGGGTACGGGTGCAAAACTTTTGGGAAGTATAACGATTGGGAACAATGCGAAGATTGGTGCTAATTCTGTAGTGATACACGATGTTCCTGAATCTTCAACAGCGATGGGTATACCTGCTAAAGTAAAAATGAAAAAAGACGAACAGAATCTGTGAGCGAAGATATGTTTTTATTTGTTGTTGGTTCTTTAAAGAAAGGTGGTGCAGAACGCAATACCGCTATACTTGCAAACCATTTGGTTAGTCGTGGCCATGCTGTTACCATTGCTCTCTTTATTCGCAATATTGCTTTTGAACTCGACCCAAGAGTAAATATCGTTCATGTAGATCATAAGCGATATACTAGCAAAGTACTCAGTGCAATGTATGTTATTTTCAAGGTAAGACAGCTTGTTAACATACTTAAACCAAAGCGATTGATTGCGATGTCGAGAATAGGTAGCTTATTGGCTACATGTGTTTTGTTTAGGCGTACTGTTACCAGATTTGACATCTATCCTTTGATCGGATATAAGAAGTATAAGCAATGGCAATTTTGGTTTTTTTATAATTTGCCTTGGGTTAAATATGTAGTGTGTCCATCGGAAGAGTTGAAGGAAGATGTCGCACGTTTTTTCTTGAATAAGCATAAGTTAGTAACCATTTACAACCCGGTACCGCTTCCCAGAAAGAGTGAAGATGCGGTGCAAAATATACCTGAGAGCCGTCCGTACTTCACGATAGTGTCGCGACTTAGCAGACAAAAAAATGTAGCACAGGTTATAGAGGCATATCATCGATTCAGAATTTTTGAAAAAGCGGATTTACTTATCTTAGGAGATGGTTTGGAGATGCTTCATTTAAAGTTGCTGGTTGAAAAGCTTGAGCTGACTGATTATGTTCATCTTAAAGGCTTTATTGGTGACCCACACCCTTATATGGTGAAGGCAGTGGCATTGATAAATGCATCACTTCGCGAGGGCTTTCCGAATGTAGTGGTGGAGGCTTTATCATTGGGTACACCGGTGATTTCGTCACTGGCCAAGACTGGTCCTAAAGAAATAATTTTTCATGGAGATAACGGCTATTTGTTTCCGGTAGGTGATTACGAAAAACTTGGTGAAGCCATGACCGAGTTTCTGGCGAACAAGGATTTGTATGCGCATCTGAAAAGAAATGTAAGGAAGGGCCTGGACAGATTCACACAGGAAAAAGTTATGGATAGCTGGGAAAAAATTTTAATGAATTGAAAATGAATACTCTGATAGTTTCGGCCTATAATGTAAACACATGCTCGCGATCCATTATGCTGGATCAACTCGCAGAACGTGTTGAATCTAAAGATCCATCAGATAAAATATACTATTTGAATTGCTCAAATAGTTTTGATGCATGCTATTTCAATTTTGAGGGAAAACCGAATGTGTGCTTTTCGTGCAGGATCAATGCCAATAGAAATTTGAAATTATTTGAAGGCGATTACACTCCTTTGAGTTTTCAGGATATCATAACGGAAGATGACTTTAAGAAAGCTAATTTATTTTTCGATGGTAATGACGCTATCGACTTTGATACCAAATACGAAAACTTTGAAATCGGAGAGGCACTGCTTTCGGTCTTTATCTCGAATACACGGAGTCGTGATCTGGAGTTAGCGAATAAGTCCGTCTATGTTGTTAAATCAAAGATCAATTCTTTGGCTCTCTATATAGCCACTAAACGTTTTTTGAATGAGAACAACATCAATACCGTAATAAGTTTTAATGGTAGAATGGACTATAAAAGGGCTATATTTAGAGCGGCTGAAGCTTTGGGTATAGACTGCTATAACTACGAGCGAACGCGTCCTGGAGGGTATATAGAGATTTTCAAAAATACATTACCGCATAACATTGTATCAAAGACCGAGTGGATAAACAAGGCCTGGGATAATCCTGAGTATACACTCGATGAAAAGATGAAGGTTGGTGCCCAGTTTTTCGAAGAGAAGAAAGCCGGAAAAGTTATCGTTGACAAGTCGTATGTGGCAGGTCAGCAAAAAGGATTGTTACCCGAGGAGGTAAAAAACAGTAAACATAACATCGTTTTGTTTACAAGTTCGGATGATGAATTTGCTGCCGTTGGCAAAGAATATAAAAATCCCTTTTTTATCGATCAGTTAGACGGTATCAACTATGTGGTGGATTTGGTGGGGAAACAATTGCCAGATTCTAATTTGATAATTCGCATGCATCCCAATTTAAAAGGTGTAAAAGGGGCTGAAGCTACGGGAATTCTTACGCTGAATAAGATACACCCTAATATTCATGTGATTCCACCAGAAAGCCCGGTGGATAGTTATGCGCTAATAGATATGGCGGACAAAGTTGTTGTCTTTGGCTCCAGTATAGGTATTGAGTCGAGTTTTTGGCGAAAACCTGTAATTTTGCTGGCAAAGAGTTTCTATTGGTTTCTGGATGTTGCCTATATTCCGAAGGGCAAAGAGGATATATTGAGTTTGTTGAAAGCTGAGTTGTCAAACAAAGATATAGTTGGTTGTCTAAAGTATGGATTTTACGCTTTGAAGGGTGGCATTAAAGCGAAGTATTACGATCAGAAAACAATTACCTCTCCACCACTTTTTAAGGGTATAAGAATGAATGATTATGATTGGATGACAAAAATAGTAGCGCGGATGATCCGCGTAGTATATCGAGTGTTTAACGTTAGGATGAGACTGAAATGGATAAAATAATAAATTACAAAATACTGGACTGTACTCTTCGTGATGGTGGTTACTACACGAATTGGGACTTTAATAGAGATTTGGTAAACACTTATCTAAACTCGTTTAATGATTTACCAGTCGATTATTTGGAAATCGGTTATAGAAATAACCCCATGAAAGACTACCTGGGCGAATACTTTTATTGCCCGGAGTACGTGTTGCAGGAAGCAAGACAGTTATCGAATAAGAAACTGGTAATTATTCTGGATGAAAAAAATGTCAGACCTGAACATGTTGAGCGTTTATTAAAGCCATGTGTAGGCCTAATTGATATGGTTCGAATTGCCCTTGACCCGGAACAATTTAGTCGCGCGCTGAAGCTTGCTGAGGAAATCAAGAAGCTTGGGTTTGAGGTGGGTTTCAACACCATGTACATGAGTAAATGGAAACAGAATACCGGCTTTTTAAATGACCTGAAATATGTAGATGCTGTGGCTGATTACTTTTACATGGTAGATTCTTATGGAGGAGTATATCCACAGGACGTTATCGATACTATAAATATGGTAAAGGAGCGCACCAACGTGAAGGTAGGCTTTCATGGTCATAACAACATGGAGTTGGCGCTCATTAATTCATTGACTGCCGTGGAGCATGGTGCCGAAATTATCGATGCTACCGTAACGGGTATGGGGCGTGGTGCTGGTAATTTGAAAACAGAGTTGTTGCTGACTGCACTTAATGCTAAAATGGGGTTGAAGCTAAACTTCAATGCTCTCTCGAAGACTGTAGACGGATTTGAAAAATTAAGACAAAGCTATCATTGGGGTACGAACCTGCCGTATATGGTTTCGGGTGCTAATTCGCTTCCACAAAAAGACGTGATGGAGTGGGTGTCTACCCGTTATTACTCAATCAATAGTATAATCAGAGCTCTTGAAAATCAGAAAGCAGGTATTATTGACAACGAAAGGTTAACTGAGTTTCGACCAACGAAAAAAAGTAAAAAAGGACTTATAATTGGTGGAGGTCCTACGGCCCGGTACCATCAAAGAGCGATAAGCGAATTCATCAAAACGCAAACCGATTTTGTGGTAATACATGCCTCATCTAAAAATGCTGCGTTATATAAGGATGTAAATTTCGATCAGTATTTTTCGTTAGTCGGTAACGAGGGATATAGACTGGAGCAAGTTTTTGAAGATATAAAAAATTTTAAAGGGAATTGTGTATTGCCGCCATATCCTCGAAAAATGGGAACCTATATTCCGGTTTCTATAGAAGGGAAATCTTATGAATTGCCGTCTGATCTTTTCACGGATAAATTTGGTGATTCACACACGGCAATTGCATTACAGGTTGCATTGTGCTTAGGCGTTGAGGAGCTAGCAATAATCGGTTATGATGGTTACCAGGAAGGTTCCATTACACAGAAAGAGCAGAGTCTCATATATGAGAATGAATATTTGTTCAAAAAATTCGCAGATTCTTGTTCTTGCTCACTATATAGTTTGACGCCAACTAATTATAAATCTCTTAATGTAAATTCTGTATACTCTATCATCTATGGATAATTCGATAAGCGTGTTCCTTCCAACACGAAAGGGCAGTGAACGTGTTGCAAATAAGAACACAAGAGACTTTTGTGGAGTAAATGGCGGGCTTTTGTACTTAAAGTTGCAAAATATACTCAAGCTCAAAAATGTTAATGAAATTATACTATCAACGAATGATCCGGCTTCAATTGAAGTGGGTTCACGTTTTAAAGACAGCCGTCTCCGAATAGTAGAACGACCAGAGAATTTGTGTCTTTCCGAAACAAAGGTATCAGATCTTATTGCATATGTTCCTACTTGTGTAACCACCGAACATATACTTTGGCTGCATGTAACGACACCATTTGTTGGTGTTGAAGATTACAACCAAGCTATTGAACAGTACTTCAAAAATCTCAGCAATAATTCATTTGATAGTTTGCTAAGCGTTAATAAGCTGCAGCAATTTCTTTGGGACAATGATAGCAGACAAATGATTAACTTTGATATTGAAGGTGGGAATTGGCCAAGGACTCAGGATCTTAGACCACTCTATGAAGTAAATCATGCTTTTTATATCAACAGCAAGAGCAACTATCTTAAGTATAACAATAGGGTCACTCCAAACCTGGATATTTTCGTGTTAGGTGCAATCAAATCATTAGATGTGGATTTGGAAGATGATTTTTTGATAGCTGAAGCCATTTATGATAGACTTTACAAAGTATAACGCCATTTTTTGGGATTTTGATGGTGTACTGATGGACTCGATGCCCGTTCGTGATCGCGGCTTCGAATTGGTGTTAGCATCATATCCTGATCAAGAAGTGGAACAGCTACTAATTTATCATCGACAAAATGGTGGGCTTTCGCGCTACGTAAAATTCAGATACTTCTTTGAAGTGATCCGAAATGAGACTATTACAGAACCAGAAGTACTTACATTAGCGGAAGAATTTTCACAGGTGATGAGAAAAGAATTACTTAACATGAAGTTGTTGATTCATGATTCCATTGCCTTTGTAAAAGAGAATTATCAAGACTATAAAATGCATGTAGTGTCGGGTTCAGATCAGAACGAACTGCGCTACCTTTGTCAGCAGTTACAACTCGATCCATATTTTATCTCGATACACGGTTCACCTACACCCAAGAAACAACTCGTGTCAGATCTGCTGAGAGAATTCGAATATCCACCGGAAACCGTTGCTTTTATAGGTGATTCAATAAACGACTGGGAGGCAGCCTCCTCCAACAAGGTAGATTTCTTTGGATATAACAACATGCAGATGAAAGGTCTTGGAGTAGACTATATCAATTCATTTACTGGTCATGATCGTTAAATTTTTGAAAGCTATATCTGGCTTATTCATAATGCCTTTGTGCATTAGAATTTTTAATCCCGATAAAATATTTAAAGGAAAACGCATAGCAGTAATTGGGGCTGCCAGCTCAGCTTATGAGAAGGAGCTTGGTGAGTATATTGATTCTTTTGATATAGTAATTAGAGTCAATAAAGCCTTAACAACCTGGCGACCTGAGAATGAGTTATTCATCGGCACTAAAACGGATATCTTATTTCATTCTTTTTACGAAAATAACTTGAGTGGTGGAGGCCCATTAGACTTTCAATTATTTGAGAAGCGGAAGGTAAAGTATGTAGTCAATCCAATTAATAATAAAGAAGGTTGGAGATTGAACTATAACTTTTATAAGAAATACAATGAGCTTAAGGCAACATATCTTCTTTCAAACGCTTACTACCGCGAGATAGTACAACCATTTAATGGTTTAAAGCCAACCGTTGGTTATGCGGCTTTATATAGCATTTTGAAATCGCCTTTTAAGGAGGTTTATATAACCGGTTTCACATTCTTTAAAACCCCATATGGAAAAGGGTATAGGGATGATTTGGTTGATATGGAAGCGAATAAAAGACATATAGCTGCTCAAGGGCTTCATGATCCGGATATTGAGTTTAGGGAGTTTTTAAAAATGTTGGAAAGGAACAAAGGGAAGTCAGTTATTCTGGATGATACTTTACGGGCTATTGTGGCGAATAACTGAATGTTCCGACAGGAAGTAATTTATAGCCGTTTAAATCGAATTCTCATAAACTATTTTTCGTTGGCATGAAGTTCCAACAACTCTATTGGAAAATAGGTATTGAGGTAAATATAGTGTAGAAGCAAATATATAGTTGAGCAGATAACAGGTCCAGTATGATTAAGAAGTCCGATAGTGAATCGAAGAGTTGTGCCATATTTATTATGCCTCGCAGCAGTAGAGATTGGGCTGGCGCAGAAGCTCTTTGGATTACTGTTGCAGGATGGGCAGCGGCAGCGGCAAGAACAGTAGGCGATGCCTATGTGCTGACTACCGATAGAATAGCAAAGCCTGATGAAGTAATTCATTACCCATTGATAACAGGGGGTATAAAACAAGGGAAAAAAGGTAGATTGAGTAGTTGGATTCCACTGATCTTAATCACGTTTATAAAGGATTTGCTACTGTGGAGAAAATCTAAAAAGAAAAGCAACTACTCTTATCCTCTGCCCTTTAATGCAGAGAATGTAAATTTTATTTGGCAGCAGCATGATTTGTTTCCTGGGCCAGGCAGAGAAATGGCCGACAAATATAGGGTTCCTCTAATTACCTATGTTCATGCTCCTCAGGTTTGGGAGTCAGCTAAATGGGGTGTTAACCGTTTTATCTGGGGATGGTTCCTGGAAAAATTTATAGAAAGTCCATCATTAAAGAAATCAGACTTAGTGGCTTGTGTGTCACAAGAAGTGGCAGACAAACTGGAGAAGATGGGGATTCCTAAAAATAAAATACTGATTTCACCAATGGCGGTAGATCCCTACCTTTTCAAGAAGAATCAAGATACAAAATCTCTTAAAGAGTCATTAAGACTAAGTGATAAAACTATAATTGGATGGACCGGAAGTTTCAGAAGTTTTCATGGTTTGGATTTATTGGTGAAAGCCTTTAAACAAGTACATCAAGTGTATCCCAATACCAGTTTACTTCTTGTTGGGGATGGATTTGAAAAAGTACATATAGAAAAATTGGTGTCAGAATTAGATATCAATGATGCTGTTGTTTTTGCAGGGAAACAGGCTTTCGCCCAAATTCCATGTTTTGTTTCAATTTTTGATATTGCTATAGTTAGTGCCCGTTCGTCAGAAGGCTTTCATTATTCTCCTTTAAAACTTAGAGAGTATTTGGCGGCCGCAAAAGCAACGTTAGCTCCTAAGGCTGGTGAAATACCAAGTTTATTTAAACATGGTGAAACGGTTATGCTTTATACAGCTGGAGAAATTAATGATATGGTCACGAAAATGTCTGAGTTAATTTCGGATAGTAAATTTAGAGAGGCGATTTCCAAAAGAGGAGAGGAGTATATTTTGTCAAATGGTACATGGGATGTTGAACTCCGAAAGTCACTTTTATCCCTAACCCACCACAATGAAATACATTAAAACATTAGACGGACTTAGGGCTATTGCAGTTCTTTTAGTTATCATATCACATTGGGTTCCAAAGAGTCATTGGCTAAATTATTTACCTAATGGAGCTATCGGAGTTACTATTTTTTTTGTACTCAGTGGTTATCTGATAAGTTCTATTCTTTTTAGTTATAAAGACAAGATTGATGCAGATAAGGGCGGAGTGCTGGGGGCGATAAAGGTCTTTTATATTAGAAGATCGCTACGGATATTTCCTATATACTATTTGTTCGTATTGTTTTTGTTTTTTTATGGATATACTTTGATTCAAGACCATCTGGTATACTTTCTGGCATATTCATCTAATATTCTTTTTTTTAAGAGAAATGGACTTGGAGGAACGGTCTCACACCTTTGGTCGCTAAGCGTTGAAGAACAGTATTATCTCCTATGGCCAATTCTGGTCTTGACAGTTAATAGACGATTTACCTGGCTTCTAATACTTGCTTTTATTCTAATAGGCTTGTCTTATCAGATTATATTTGTCAGGGACGGTTCTTTTTCTGGATTATTGCCATTTGCGGCCTTTGATGCCTTCGGTTGGGGAGCTCTACTTGCATTTGTTCAGAGGTATCATGAGGATAAGATGCCCACTTTCTCTAAAGCACTCAACTTCCTTTCGTTGATCATTTTAATATGGTTAATATTTACTCAGATTTTTTCATTGGAATTGGTTATCCCTGTTAAAGCAGTTATCTCCATATTTTCCTTGTTCATATTGTTTCACTTAGTTGCCTCTGGCAAGAATAGTATATCGTTTTATTATCAAAAATTCTTTACTAATGACCAATTGGTTTTTTGCGGTAAGATAAGCTATGGTATATATTTATATCACACAATGATTCCTGGTTTTTCTGATAACTATTATTATAAAATTTTCGGACGCTCTAGTTTTCTCAGTCACGATTTCTTCTTCTTTATTTTCAATATTATCATTTTACTTATCGTTTCATCATTATCCTGGTTTCTTATAGAAAAGCCATTCAATAGTTTGAAATCAAAGTATAATTTTTAAATGAAAATCTTTCAACTCATACAAAAGCCTCAGTTGAGAGGAGCAGAGATGTTTGCATGCCAATTGTCCAATCACCTGTTGGATCTGGGGCACGATGTTACCGTTGTTTGTTTGCTTGATGGTAATGCTAAGCTTCCCTTTCAAGGTAAACTTGTAAATCTTAAACGACCTTTGGCAAAACGATTCTTCGATGTTGGCGGATGGAAGCAACTTGCAGAGTATATAAAAGAGAATAAGCCCGATCTCATTCAGGCAAACGCAGGCGATACATTAAAATTTGTTGCTCTTTCTAAATTGTTTTTCCGATGGAAGACTCCTGTAGTATATAGGAACGCCAATAAAGTAAGCGACTTCATCACGTCACGTCCTAAGTTTATCTTCAACAAGTTTCTCGTTAATCAACTGCAGCATATTATTTCTGTTAGCGAATTGTGCAGGCTTGATTTCATCAAGACCTATAATATCGCTCCTGAGAAAACAACCATGGTGCCAATTGGTATCGAAGCGGTATCTGTAAATAAAACCTTATCGGCAGATGTGCTTCCATACTTTAATTCCGGACGAGTGATTGTTAATGTTGCAAGCCTTGTTCCTGAAAAAAATCACGAAGCATTACTGCGTATCACCCGCGAGGTGATAAAAGAGCATGACGACATCAAAGTGTTAATATTGGGAGATGGAAAACTTCGTGGAAGCCTGCAGCAGAAGATTACAGCGATGGGACTAGATAATCATGTTTTCCTATTAGGATATCGTTCCGATGTGTTATCGATCCTGTCTAATGCCGATGTGTTTACATTACCAAGCAGGATAGAAGGACTTCCCGGAGTAATATTGGAAGCTTTTTACTGCAACGTACCCGTGATAGCGTACAATGTTGGTGGCATCAGCGAGGTTGTTAAACCCAATGAAACGGGCTGGTTGATTGATAAAGATAGCGAAGGAGAATTTATAGCAGCCGTAAAAGATGTGCTTGTAAATACAGCCAAAACAACTGAGCTAAAAAAGAATGCTAATCAATTTGTAAAGAAAGAATTCATGAATGATAGCATTGCAAAGAAATTCGCAGCAGCGTATACAAAAGTTCTGAATCGTAAAGCGTAGTATGAATCGAAAAATAAAAATCCTTCACGTTATCAAATCATTGGGCCGGGGAGGCGCCGAAATGTTGTTGCCTGAAACACTGCGCGTACATGATAAAGATAAATTTGAGTTCCACTATATATACTTCCTTCCGTGGAAGGATGCTATGGTAGGTTCTATTCTTGAGCACGGTGGTAAAGTTACCTGTATAGCTGCACGTAATAACATCGAGCTGTTGTTCAAGTCTAAGGCTGTTTCAGAATATGCGAAGAAGAATGGTATAGACCTGATTCATGCGCACCTGCCCTGGGCCGGTATAGCTTCTCGAATAGCAGGTAAATTATCTGGTATTCCTGTTATTTATACCGAGCATAACAAACAGGAGCGCTATCATATAGCAACACGATTGGCGAATCTGTTTACATTAAACTGGCTGACTAAAATCATTGCAGTCTCCGAAGATGTAGAGCAGTCAATACGCAAACACAAATCAAATTTAAAATCATCATTGATTACCATTCTCAATGGTGTTAACACACAACGATTTGCCCCACGGCAATTTCAACGCGAAGAGGTTCGTCAGAAATTTAATATTCCTGTTGATGCGCCTGTGATTGGTACGATAGCCGTATTCAGATTTCAAAAGCGACTGGATCTGTGGATCGAGCTGGCAAAAAGAATTCTCGAGCATCGTCCCGAAACACATTTCATTATTGTAGGCGATGGTCCTTTAAAAGACTTATTGCTCGAAAAGCAAAAGCAACTCAACCTTGAGGGCAGGGTACATTTTGCAGGCACGCAGACAGAAGTGCGTCCATACCTGTCTACATTTGATTTGTATATGATGACTTCCATCTTTGAAGGTTTGCCCATAGCATTATTGGAAGCTATGGCTTCTGAATGTGCTGTTGTCAGTACAAATGCAGGAGGTATAAAGGAAGTGATTAGACCCGGTATAGATGGTCTTGTCTGTGATGTTAACGAACCTGAGCGTTTGGTTGAGTTTGTGACAGAGCTGATCGCGGATGCTAAAAAACGGAATGCATTCGCTGTACAGGCAAGGGAACGCGTAAAAGAGGAATTTAGCATGGAAAGAATGGTGAAAGCGTTGGAAGATGTATACAAGCTGGAAGCAAAAGTGTACTAATTAGCATTTACCTCGATTAGCGGAAAGCATTAGTGTGGAAAAATGGCGAGTATTGCATGAGAAAGAACCGCTATGGAGATCAGGACTGCGACAGAACATGATATACCGTTAATTGTTGAGTTACTAAAGAAAAGCCTGGGTGAAGAGCTCATGCCCAAATCAAAGGAATATTGGCAGTGGAAACATGTCGATAATCCATTCGGTAAATCTCCCGTGATACTGGCTTTTGAAAATGATACCTTGGTGGGTGTACGGGCTTTTATGCGTTGGCAATGGAAGTCCGCAGGACAAATCTTTGAATCCGTTCGCGCAGTAGATACAGCCACACATCCCGATTATCAAGGTCGCGGCATTTTTAAAAAACTCACTCTGGAGTTGTTGGATTATTGCGCGCGTGAAAAATGGCATTTTGTTTTTAATACCCCGAATAATAATAGCAAGCCCGGCTATCTAAAGATGGGGTGGAAGGAAGCTGGCAAACTTCCGATCAGTATTCCGGTAGTGCATCCATTTTCAATTGCACTAAATATATCGAGACTAAAGCACTCGTCAATTAACGTGAATGATAATAATCGGGAATTATACTTTGAGCATCCGGGGCTTGATGAGCTTTTAAAACAAAATGTAGCACGGTGCAAGGATCAGATTATGACATCGCATTCCGTAAGCTCGTTGCTATGGCGATATCAAAATGTACCGGTTGCCAAGTACTTTACGCGTGGGTTGCAAACAGGTGGAAAACTGAATGTATTGTTGGTATATAGATTGAAGTCATCCAAGGCTGGTAATGAACTTAGAGTGACTGATATTTTCATGGATGCTGATAAGTATAAAGCAGAAGTAAGAGCCATGGTGAAGGATTTGGTAAAGCTCCATGCAGCTGATTATGTTACTGTATCAGGACTGAACTCATGGCTGAATGGAACAGGATCATACTTAAGAAAATTACCAGTGGGCCCTGTTGTTACTGTTCGCAATATAACATTTGATGCGGCTAATTCTCTTCACAACTTTATTGGCTGGAGTCCATCCGTTGGTGATCTTGAATTATTCTAGACTCACCTGTTTGGTTTATAGTTCTGTGGAAGAAATACCGTAAACTGTTAGGTGTTTAGCGTTCAAACTAGTATCTAGCTGTGTTTAGCAATTTAAAAGAAAAGGCTCCCTACCCGCCTTTTAACGTATATGGAAATTCGCCTCGCAGAAGAAGGTGACATACCTGAAATCGTAAGCCTACTGAAACTCGGATTAGGAGAAAGTCTTCTTCCTAAATCTGAGATTTATTGGCGATGGAAACATCAGGATAATCCCTTTGGAAAATCGTTGGTACTTTTAGCGATTGACAAAGGAAAAATTGTTGGCGTCAGAACGTTTATGCGTTGGAAGTGGAGATCAGGCCACCGAATCATTGATGCAGTAAGAGGAGTAGATACTGTTGTTCATCCAGACTATCAAGGCAATGGTATGTTTGGAAAATTGACATTAGCATTAATCGATCATTGCCGCGAAAATAATTATGGACTATTGTTCAGTACACCGAATAGAAAAAGTAAACGAGGCTATACAAAATTAGGATGGGCAGAGGCCGGTAAATTGCCTATTCAGATGAAGATGATAAAGCCGGTATCGATGATGCTCGATGTTGTGTTACGAAAGAAGACGGGACAGAACAATGCATCCAAAAAAGATGAATCGATCGCATACTATTTGAACCATGCCGGACTAACGAAACTGATATCGTTAAATAATACGCTCTATGGTTCTCATGTAATTACAGAGCATTCAGTTGATACGTTGACATGGCGTTATGCAAATGTACCGGTGGCAGAATATCATGCAGGCGGAGTAGAAGATCAGGAATTGAGAGCATTATTTTTTTATAGGATCAAGCATACGTTTGCAGGGAAAGAATTGAGAATCACCGATGTTTTTCTTTCGGATAGAAAGTATGTTCAGGATTTGAAACGGATATTAGATAACAAAGTGCAGGAACATAACGCTGACTATATAACCTCAGGAAGTTTTGGAGCTGCGAATCTCCTGGGTACAAATATGTTAGTTTTAAAACGTAAAGTTGGACCAACCGTAATGATTCATAATATAATGTTGCCGGATTTAAGCAACTTTGCAGCTTTCGAAGGATGGAGTCCTTCCTTTGGAGATCTTGAATTATTTTAGAAATGCTGGGAGGAATACTTGTCATTATCATAACGGGATTGATTTCGTTTGCCTTAATCAGCAGGTTAAAGCAAGCACATCCGATTATAGATGAAACACTTCTAAAGAGACTCTATTTCTATCACATCTTGTTGTCTCTTGCATATTTTGCATATATACTTTACAACCCGTCAGACTCCAGAAATTACTTTCGAAAAGTAACTACAGGTTACCGGGGAGATTCATGGTCTGATTTCTATGGAACCAGTACAACGTTCATCGAATGGGTAACCTATCCGTTTGTTAACTACCTGGGATTTTCATATGAAGGGATGATGGCTTTATTTTCGTTCTTTGGTTTTCTTGGGTTTGTTTACTTCTATATATTCTTTAGGGAAAATATTCGCTTCAAGCACGAGTTCTATGGTTACGATCTTCTGACGTTGATTTTCTTTTTACCTAATCTTCACTTCTGGTCTACATCATTAGGAAAAGGTTCGATAATCTTTATGGGACTTGGGTTATTCTTCTATGGGGTAAGCAATGTTAAAAAAAGAGTACTGGCGCTTGCTATTGGGGGACTGATTATATATCACGTGAGACCTCATATTATGCTTGTTATACTGGTATCATCTGCGATGGGATTTATTTTTTCATCAAAGGGTGTGAGTGTTGCCATGCGAATTATGTTTTTGGTGGGTGCGTCCGTTGCCTTCTTTTTCATCTATAAAGATGTCCTTTCTATGGTGGGTATTGATGAAGAAGAATTTGTAACGCAGGGCTTAGACCTGTCGCATCGCGCTAAAGAACTTACCAAAGCATCTTCCGGGATAGATATCTCTCAATATAGTTTACCCATGCAGGTCTTTACGTTTCTGTATCGGCCGCTTTTTGTAGATGCCCCGGGTTTTCTAGGGATCATTGTTTCATTCGAAAATGTTTTCTATCTGTTAATATCATTAAGGCTCGTTGGCAATTTGAAGGGATTGAAATTTCTGGTAACAGGCAACTTTTTGGCTAAGACAGCTTTCTTAAGTTTTATTACTATATCTATTGCTCTGGCACAGATCTCAGGAAATTTAGGTTTGGCTATGCGACAGAAAAGTCAGGTAATGATTTTGGTTTTATTTGTTGTACTGGCGTTTCTGGATGAACAAAAACTAAAAGCCTGGAAACATCAGCAGCTCATGAAGCTAAGACGATCGCAGGCAAATGCTACAAACGCAACCACATGACGAAAGGTATATTTACAATCTCTCTTGATTTTGAACTCCACTGGGGAGGTTTTGAAAAATGGAGTTTGCCACAGTATCAGCAGTATTTTTTTAATACCCGTAAGGTTATTCCCCAAATGCTTTCGCTGTTTGAAAAACACGAAGTGCATGTTACATGGGCTAGCGTGGGAATGTTGTTTCATAACAACAATGAGTCGCTGCGTAATGCTATACCTTCGCAGAAGCCCACTTATCAGGATCAACAATTGTCAGCCTATAACTATATCGATAAGCAAGGTATAGGTAAAGATGAACAAGAGGATCCTTTTCACTATGCAGCTTCACTGGTGAAGATAATTTTGAATACACAATACCAGGAACTGGGCTCGCATACTTTTGCTCACTATTACTGTAATGAGGCAGGGCAGACCGTGGAGCAATTTCGTGCTGATCTACGTGCAGCGCAGCAATCGGCAGCACTATATGGAAAAAGGTTGAGATCGCTGGTGTTTCCTCGAAATCAATTCAATGAAGATTACCTTCGCGCGTGCTATGAAGAAGGCTTTGTTACGGTTCGTGATAATCCGCGTGACTGGTTCTGGAATATTCGCAGTACACAAAATGAATCCATGTTGAAGCGCCTTAACCGCGGTGCAGATGCATATATACCGATCGGGAAGAAAAATACCTATACGTTAGACACTGTTGACGTGCGTGCAGGCCTTCCGTTGTGTTTACCGGCCAGCAGGTTACTTCGCCCATATCGTCCTTCAGAGTACTTCCTTAATGCGATGAAAATCAACCGCATCAAGACGGAACTTGAACGAGCCGCAAAACGCGGTGAAGTATATCATCTGTGGTGGCATCCGCACAATTTTGGAAGTTTCCCGGAGCAAAGTATAGCTGGTCTGAAACAGATTCTTGAACACTATAACTTTTGTCGCAGCCGTTACAATATGGAAAGTTTAACAATGGGAGAAACGGCAGACCGTATCTATCAGCTTCATGGAAAAAACTAGATTACTCCGCATTACTACAGTTCCTATTTCGTTGCACCTTTTATTGAAGGGACAATTTCGCTTTATGAGCGAGCAGGGGTTTGAAGTATATACCATGAGCGCTGCCGGTAAAGAAGTACCGGAAGTAGTAAAGGAAGGTGTGGAGCATATAGAGATTCCCCTCACAAGAAAGATCACACCCATTCAGGATCTGCTATGCCTTTGGAAAATGATGCGAATCATCCGGTCCATGCGTCCACATATAGTACATACGCATACGCCTAAAGCCGGCCTGATCGGCATGCTTGCAGCGTGGCTTTGCAGTGTGCCCGTACGCATGCATACTGTTGCAGGTTTGCCGTTGGTAGAAGCAACTGGTTTGAAACGATTTATACTTGTACTTACTGAAAAGATTACTTACTTCTGTGCTACTGGTGTATATCCCAACTCAGTCGGTTTGAAAGACTATATGACGCAAGTGCTGGGTGTTCGTAATGATAAACTCAAAATCATTGGCAAAGGTAGTAGCAACGGTATCGATACAAATCGTTTCAAAAGATCTGAAGATATGGAACAGCAGGCAAACGAACTGCGCAGTCGCTATGGAATAAAGCCAGGTGATGTTGTGTTTTCGTTTGTAGGGCGAATCGTGAAAGACAAAGGTATAGGAGAGCTCGTTCATGCTTTTAAAAGGTTGCCCGAATTAACAGGAGGAGCAAAAGTATATTTACTCCTGATCGGACCGTTTGAACAAGAGCTTGATCCGCTTCATGAAGACGACTATAAGTTTTTACACGATAGCAAAAACGTTATCCTGGCCGGCTTTCAATCTGATGTTCGGCCATGGATAATGGCTTCCGATGTTTTTGTTTTTCCGAGTTATCGCGAAGGATTTCCAAACGTAGTGATGCAGTCGTGTTGTCTTAATGTGCCGTGTATCGTGTCGAACATTAATGGATGTAACGAGATTATTCAGCATGGACAAACCGGAATCATTGTTCCTGTAAAGAATGCTGAAGCGGTTTACCAGGCCATGGTTACACTGATGGAAAATGCACCTTTACGACAATCCTATTCGCAGGCTGCAAGAAATTATATAGTTGCAAATTTTG
Organism: Flammeovirgaceae bacterium UBA5867; assembly: GCA_002432545.1. Classification (GTDB taxonomy): domain Bacteria; phylum Bacteroidota; class Bacteroidia; order Cytophagales; family Cyclobacteriaceae; genus Ohtaekwangia. The sequence goes on from DJFR01000105.1 coordinate 47,125, forward strand.
ATCAGCAGTTTGTATGGAACGAGTTGTTGAACGAATATAAAATGCAGCGATCTTGAACATATATAGTATAGCGTATCCTTATCAATAAAGTATCAGCGTGTACGTATCAATTGTAAAACCTTTTTTCGACAGATTCACTGCGTTTGTAGTGCTGATTATAGCTTCACCTGTATTGGTGCTCTCGGTTATACTATTGTGGTTTGCCAATAAAGGAAATGTGTGGTTTCTGCAGGAGCGCCCCGGGAAGAACGGCAATATATTCCGCGTCTTCAAGTTTAAAACCATGACGGATGAACGCGATGCCCAAGGCAATTTGCTGCCCGATGAAAAGCGCCTGACAGCCGTTGGTAAGTTTGTACGAAAGACTTCCCTGGATGAGTTGCCACAAATGATCAATGTACTGAAAGGAGATATGTCTATTGTAGGCCCGCGCCCGCTGCTGGTGGAGTATCTTCCGCTTTATAATCAGCAACAAAGAAGACGACATGAAGTTAAACCCGGCATTACCGGCTGGGCGCAGGTAAATGGTCGCAATGCACTCGATTGGCCCGAGCGATTCGCCTGCGATGTCTGGTATGTTGATCATATATCCTTTGCGTTAGATATTAAAATCTTATTTTTGACGGTTGTAAAAGTTTTTAAAGCTGAAGGTGTCAGCAGTGGCACTTCGGTAACAATGGAGAAATTTCGTGGAAACCCATAAGATCATTTTACAAGGTGGCGGTGAACATGCCCGGGTTGTGTTGGATAGTTTACTGACACAAGGACATGAGGTTGCAGCGCTTTTCGATCCGAAATATACTGGCGATTTGTTTGGTGTACCGCAGCGAGGCTCTTACGATCCGGAGTTTGAGCCACAGGCGAAAGCCGTTGTAGCGATTGGAAGTAACGGTGTGCGAAAGCGTGTAGCGTTGCTCACGAAGCATACTTTTACCAATGTTGTCCATCCTTCTGCTATACTTTCGTCCTTTGCGTCTTTAGGAACCGGTAACATGCTTTTACAAGGTTCCATTGTACAGGCGCAGTGTAAATTAGGAAACCATATCATTATCAATACCGGTGCAACTATAGATCACGATTGCATCATAGACGATTTCGTTCATATAGCACCCGGGGCAGTTCTTTGTGGTTGTGTAAGTATAGGCGAAGGATCATTTATAGGAGCCGGCTCGGTAATCATTCCGGGTAAACGCGTAGGAGCGTGGGCCACGGTAGGAGCGGGGGCCGTTGTTATTCAGGATGTTCCTGACTATGCCGTAGTGGTGGGCAATCCTGCCCGCATCATACGATACGACAAACCATGAGAAAAGAACTCATCATATATGGAGCCGGAGGTTTAGGTCGTGAAGTACTAACCATGGTAAATGCTTTACCTGAATGGCAGCCAATAGGGTTCATAGATGATAACGTTCCGGCTGGTACGGTGGTTAAAGGTTTAAAAGTGCTGGGCAGTATAGCAGTACTGGATACCATGACTTCTATCCCCAACATTGTTCTTGCGCTGGGTAGTCCGTTAGTGAAGAAAAGACTTGAAGGGCAATTACTGAAATATTCCGTTCAATTCCCCCGACTCATTCATCCTTCTGTTATAATGCAAGACCCTGCTTCGATAGTTATAGGTGCGGGTAGCATTATTACGGCAGGCTGCATCCTGACAACGGATATACATATAGGAAAACACGTATTGATCAACTTGAACAGTACCATAGGACATGATTGTGTCATTGCAGACTATACGTCCGTTATGTGTGGTGTAAATATAGCCGGTGAAGTAAATATAGGAACGTCCGTATTCATCGGTTCCGGAGTAAATGTATTGAATCAGGCTTCGCTTGGGGAAGGGTGTACCGTAGGCATGGGCGCTGTCGTGCTCAAAAATGTTTTACAACACACTACTGTGGCAGGAGTTCCTGCAAAAGAGATTTAAAGATGGCATCGGTTTCATTGAAAGAGTTTAAGCCCACTATATTTTTCCTGGCAAAATTTGTCGGGCTATATATAGTATTAAACCTGCTGTATGGCTTTTATATAACGGCCTACCATCCTCAACCAGATCCGATCACACGACTTGCCTCTGAGAATTCAGCGTTTGTTTTAAGACTTTTTGGAACAGATGTAACAGCCCTTGATTCCCCCTCGAAACCCACCACATCGTTAGTATGTGATGGTAAAAGTATCGTATCGGTTTACGAAGGATGTAACGGTATAAATGTGATCATCGTTTTCCTGGCTTTTATAATTGCCTTCGGGCCGTTCAATAAAAAAATGGCGTGGTTCATTCCGTTGGGATTTTTATGTATACACCTGATTAACCTCGGCCGGATATCATTGTTGTTCTGGGTTTCTGTCAAGTTGCCACACTATATGTACTTTACGCATAAGTATTTATTTACAGCGATTATTTATGTAGCTGTATTGATGCTGTGGATCTGGTGGGTACGGATTTCTTCGGTTGTAAAAAAACAATCATGAAAGTACGCATCGCGATTGGTATAGTATCAGTGGCCGGACTCGCGTTGGTATTCCTGTTCCAGCGGATTAACGTTGCCGAAGTGACGGGGCTTTCTGATATCCATATTTATCAGTTCATTATCAATCGATCGATTCGTTTCATATTGAATGATTTCCTGGCGATCGGGTTGATCTACGCTTTATTTGGTGAACGGAAGTACGTTGTATTCGCGCTTTGGGTACAAGGAATAGGGATTGTATTTTTTCTGATCCCATACTTCATCTTAAAGATTCAATATCCGGCATACAATGGTCCGTTACTTTCGTTTTTGCACAGACTGATTTTAAATCCAACGCTTTTACTGCTGCTGATCCCCGCTTTTTACTACCAGAAGAAAATAAGCTCTAAGGAAAAAACTGTTTAATGTATATTTGACTTTTTATATATGACTAAAGAAAAGATTTACCTGTCCTCTCCGCACATGGGTGGAGATGAAATAAAATTTGTTAATGAAGCTTTCGAAGCGAACTGGATATCTCCGGTAGGGCCTCATATCAACGCCTTTGAAGAAGAACTTGCTACGTACAATTCTGTGAAGTACTGTGCGGCACTTTCATCCGGTACTGCAGCCATTCACCTTGCTTTAATCTTATTGAATGTGAATCCGGGTGATGAAGTTATCTGTTCATCATTTACGTTTTCAGGCTCTTGTAACCCTATCCGTTACCAACTAGCTATACCTGTGTTTGTTGATTCAGAGACTGACTCCTGGAACATGGATCCTGTTTTACTGGAGAAGGCCATAAAAGATCGTATCGCGAAAGGTAAAAAGCCGAAAGCAATCATCGTTGTTCACCTGTACGGTATGCCTGCCAAGATGAATGAGATTACAGCTATAGCAAAACAGTATGATATACCTGTGATTGAAGATGCAGCGGAAGGACTTGGCTCAAGCTATTTTGGCAAGAAGCTGGGTTCGATGAGCGACATGGGTATTTATTCGTTCAATGGTAACAAGATCATAACAACATCAGGTGGTGGTGCACTTGTATCAGAGAATCAAGAGTGGATTGCCAAAGCAAAATTCCTGGCTACACAGGCACGTGATGCCGCTCCTCACTACGAGCACACACATATAGGCTATAACTATCGTCTCAGCAACATAAGCGCAGGTATAGGCCGCGGACAGTTGCGCGTATTAGACGAGCGTGTGCGTCAGCGCAGAGACGTATTTAACTTTTATAAAAAAGAATTAGCAAGTATTAAAGGCATCGAGTTTCAAAGTGAATTTGATGGCGCCTATGCCAACCGTTGGTTAACAACTATATTGATTAACCCTGCACAAGCTGGATTCGATCGTGAGAAACTCAGACTCACACTTGAGAAAGAAAACATTGAGAGCAGACCGCTTTGGAAGCCGATGCATATGCAGCCTGTCTTCAAGGAATATCCATCTTACACATCAGGCGTATCTGAAAAGCTTTTTGAGACAGGATTGTGTTTACCTTCCGGATCGAACCTTACTACTCAACAACTTTCAGGTATAGTTGAAATAATTAAGAATACCTAAATAGTTGGTATGTTATAGAAATATTTTCTAGCTTCATAGGCAGTTGTCCGAATAAACAAAATCCCCCTAAATAAAGGACTTCGGTCCTTCTGCCTATGAATATGATTAAACTCGTATGGAGTATCGGGTTCATATTGGTTACAGGTTATTTACATGCACAAACAATTACCTCTAATCAGGATGGTCCCTGGAACGCTGCTGCTACATGGGTTGGTGGTGTAATCCCAACCAACGCCAATTCCGCTGCTATCATTATCAATCACAACGTGTCGGTGCCCAGCGGGTACTCGGTTACAATTGATGGCCTAACATTAAATTCACAGCTAACGGTAAACACCGATGGCACTTTAAATTTTTTATCCGAAGGGAGTCCAGGGTTTACTCAAAACCACATTAACGGAACTGTGGTCAGAGAAGATCTGTCCAATCTTACCGGCACAACGGGTAACAACCTCATCTTCGAATCAGGCTCTGTCTATAGGCATCTTTTTACAACAACACAAGGTGCTATACCCTTGGCATCCTGGAATATAAATTCAACCGTACAGATTGAAGGGTATACTTCGTATTCTGTAGGCAGTGCTGCCGGTAACTGGTCGCAGTCTTTCGGTAATGTTACATGGAGCTGTGCTGCGCAGACCAATACATTCAACATGAATGGCTTGCTGACTTCGGTTGCCGGAAACTTCGCAGTAACCAATACCGGCTCAGGTATTTTTCAAATGGCTACTACACAGAATCCAACTATCGCTGTCGGAGGAAATTTATCAGTCGAAGGTACAGCACGCGTGCGATTATCTACCACTGGTGCCGCACCCGGAACTATCTATAATATTACCGGTGGCTTTATATATACCTCGACCAATGCAACGGGTTCGGATATTACCACATCAGGTGTATGCACGCTAAATATAGGGACAGACTTTAGTATGAATGCTCCCGGTGGACTCCTGGCTATTTCAAGAAATGGTACAGGTATTCTCAATATTGCCAATAACTTTGATCTTGCCAGCGGAACATTATCGGAGATCGGTGTTGGAAGTGGTGATATTAATTTTGTTGATCCCGGAACCGATCACACATTTTTAAATACCGGCTCCATCAGTGATGTCAGCCTGCTCAACTATACTATACCTGCTGGTCATTCTTTGAGATTGATAGGTGAGTCTCAATTGATGGGAGGAACCGCCAGCTCACTGAATGTAAGTGGAACACTCATTGTTGAATCTGAAAATTCAACCGGTGCCATTACAACCGGTGCTTCCGATGGTTTAGGTAACGTGCGTGTGGATGACAGGATTTTCAATACTGATTCCAGAATTGTTTATGGTGGAGCTGCTCCTCAATTTATAGGAGATGGACACCCATCCACAGCAGATGTTGATGCCGAGATCGACAATGCATCCGGTGTCTCTGTGGAGTTAGGTACACCTACATTAGGAAGAGATCTGTATATTACGACTGGTAATCTCAATGTAGTAAACGATGATCTGATCATTTCCAGAAATGTATACCTCACCGGAGGAGATATTTCATTGACAACGACTACCAACGTACGAACCCTGCAAGTGAACGGAGATATAGGTCTGACCGGGGGAAATCTAAATATTAACAGCGGTGATGCCGATGCCATTCTTGTGGTGAACGGCACTATATCAGGATCGAATTATATATTCTTTAACGGTGACAACTGTAATCTGCAAATCGGAGGATCAGGAAGCCTCGGTATGGACTTCCCGCTTTTCGGTGCAACCGCTGTCGAGACCATTACAGTTGATCGGGCAGGAGAGACGATTGTCTTTGCACAGGAACTTACTACGCTTGACCTCACTATCGACAATGGTGCCGTTGATATGAATGCACCGCTGGTTGTATTTGATGACTTGAACCTTGCTTCCGGTACTACACTATATATAGAAGGACAGACACTGGAGTTACGCTCGCAGTTTAATAATACACTCTCCGGTGGTGTTATCTCTTCGAACGCTTCTTCATCACTTAGCATTCTTGATGCAGGTACATTGGGAACACTGGCATTTTCTCCGACCGGCAACACACTGGGCAGTTTTACATTGAACAGGGCAACAGCCGGTACATTGGTAACATTGAACAGTAGTCTTACCGTGGTGACTACATTTAACCTGGCCGATGGTGTTGTAGATAATATATCTGGATTGACTTTCGGCAATGGAGCCAACGTTACCCGAAACTCAGCCGCATCATTTTCCGGTACCAGTGCTATACCCGCCGGTGGCCCCTATAATCTTACTTTCACCGGTGGAACAATGACTACCGGAGCAGAAGCAAGAGGTGCGCTTAACAATGTTACGTGCAGTGCAGGAACTATAACACTTGCTGCAGCTATTACAGCAGCCGGAACCTTTACCGTTACTTCAGGAACCTTTACGAGTGGTGCCAATGCCGTTAATGTCGGAGCACTGACTATATCAGGCGGTACATTTAATGCGCCAAGTTCAACGCTTCGGGTTACAAGTGATATAACAAATAACAGTACCTTTAATCGTAATAACGGAACGGTACAATTTGCAGGCAATAGTTCGATAGCAGGAACATCCAATCCGTCATTCCAAAATGTAAGCATCACGGGTACGCTTACTTCACCGGCAACGTTTAATGTGCATGGAGCCTTTACCAACAACGGTACATTCAATGCGGGTACCGGTACCGTTGCGTTTTTAGGAACGGCCGCAGTTACACAGGTTGTAAGTGGTAGTAGTGTTACTGCCTTTAATAACGTATCAGTAGCAAACTCTACGGCTGCTACGGATGTACGCTTTGAAAACAGCCATACACTACGAGGCACATTAACCATTACAGCTAACGCAGTGGTTGATGCCGATGGTACGACAGGCACCGGTATAGTAACGTTACTTTCTACCGATGATGATCCTGCTGTCGATGCCGCGATAGCTGCGCTCTCCGGAACATCGCAGGTAACCGGTAATGTATCTGTTCAGCGGTATATGTCTATTGAAGGTGGCAATAACAGTCCGGCATATAACAACGGCAGAATCTATAGGTATATATCGTCACCGGTTCAGAATGCAACCGTACAGGATATTCAGGCCGAGATACCCATAACCGGATCGTTTACGGGTACAACAGTCTGCAGCGGATGTGGTACATCGCAGTCTATGTTTTTATACAATGAAGCTGTTATTACTGATATAAATGGAAGCGGTGCCAACGATGTTAACGATGGCTACCAGGATTTCCCGCTTAACAGCAACACAGAAACCTTAACAACAGGAAGAGGCTATACCTTATTCATTCGGGGAAATATGCCTCCTGTATCCACGCGGGGAAATGCACGTTGGGATGTGCGCAATCCTATAAATTCAGGCACAGTTAACTTCACGCCATTCATGTCTTATACTTCTTCCGGTGTTGATGCAAATGATGGATGGAACCTCGTGGGTAATCCATATCCTTCTACGATTGACTGGAACGCTGCCGCGGGATGGACGAAGACTGGTTTGGACAACACCATATATATGATTGATAATTCAGTCAGTCCACCTATATATGCAACCTTTAATGGTACTGTTGGCACAAACGGAGGGTCAAGATATATACCTATGGGACAGGCTTTCTTCGTGAAAGCCAACAGTGGTGCTTTTACATTTAGTTGCGCGGAGACCGTGAAGTCGCCTGGATCTGCAACTATATATTTCAGAGAAGCTGCTCCTGATAATGTACTTCGCATAGCATTGAGACAAGGATCTTATCGTGATGAGACGGTTATTCATTTCCGAGAAGATGCAACCGAACACTTCGATGGTCATGCCGATGCTTTTAAATTGATGAATAACTCTTTCAACTTGTCGAGTATGCTAGGCGAGGACAAGAGGCTTTCAATCAACTCGCTTCCCGCATTGAGTTGCCAGAATATTATCAGGCTTGATGTGAGCAACGTTGAAGAAGGGCACTATCGTCTTGACTTCTCCGAACTGGAGTCGTTCACAAAAAGTATAGCGTTAACGTTAACCGATAAATTTACCAATACACAAAGCAAGATCGGTGAATTGCGCTCGTATGAATTTGATGTGACGTCCGATAGTCGCAGTTATGGTTCGGAAAGATTCTATATATCGATTTCACCATCAATTGCCCCGGTATATACATTGTCCAGCGAATCGCGTATCTGCAAAGGCGAAAATGTGGTGATAAAAGTTAACAGCTCACAAACCGGAAACGACTATGTTGTTACGATGGAAGGACATACCGATGAACTCGTGCGGCAGCGTAGCAGTGGCGGTATATTGGAGTTAAGCATTCCTCAGGATAAACTTTTAGCTGGCGAGAATGTGTTTACGATCTCCGAGCAAAATTCTGCTTGTGCCATATCGCTGGCATCTTTGCAGACCACCGTTTTTGTTGAGGAAATTCAGCCCGCTACGATTACATTAGGGGAGAAAAACGTACTAACATCAAATTACGATGTCGGAAACACGTGGTACTTGGATGGCACGATAATAGGAGGCAAGCAAGCCATAAATATTACTGAATCTGGTGAATATACGCTGGAAGTTGTGGCCGGGGCCTGTATACTAGTATCGAAGCAAAACATTTTAGAAGAAGATTTGCATAGTGATTTTGATGGTTATCAGGTATATCCCAATCCCGTAGCGAAGGGGAAATTGTTAAGAATTGAATCTAAGCAGTTAACCAGCAAAGAGTTGCAGATTACCAACGCGTTTGGTACGCAAATCGGAAAAATTGCTATGATACCTCATGATCGGGGATATTTGGGCGAGTTTGATTTGGGAAAATTTCCGACAGGGATTTATTTTGTAACTTTGAGAAGTGGTAATACTATTAAGAAAGTCAAGGTTTTAAGTTTAGAGTAGATGCGCAAATTATTCCTAGTACTTAGTATAGTTTTTATAAGTTCTTTAACATTAGTGGCACAGCCAGGCAACCCCAATGAGGATCCGGATGATCCAGTACCTATTACAGGTATAGAGTGGTTAATCGCTGGCGGATGTGCTATAGGATTGAAAAAATTCCTGTCTTCTAAAAGGGCTTCTTCAAGAGAATGAAAAGAATAAGTCAGACAAGGTTAGCCCTTCTTCGGAGACGATTGAGGGGAAAATACTTGCTTCAGAATGTTATCAACCGGCTCACATTTCTGCCCCGGTGGGTAATTATTTTAATCGATTTATCGGTAATTACGTTTTCGTTCGGGTTAGCCTTTTTCTTCAGGTTTAATTTTAATCTGAACTCCATCGATGAATTCAACCCATCGGTTAGCATTCCTGCGGTTTTATTTATCTCGTTAATATCAACGTTAATCACGAAGTCATACGCTGGTATTGTTCGGTATACAGGTATTCAGGATGCCGTTCGGATTTTACATACCGAGCTGTTAAACCTCGCGTTCCTCGTTGTTATTAACCTGGTATATTTCTATAATGTCGGTAAGAACTTCGTACCGTATTCAGTCATATTCATTTCATTCTTTATTTCTTCTGTTCTGCTTTACCAGTACAGACTGGTTATCAAGAGTATCTTCAGTCACTATAAATCTAATTTTCCGAACAAAGTACCTGTATTGATTTTTGGTGCCGGTGTTGCCGGGTTCCTGACCAAGCAGGCGATTGAAGCAGACATGACAGGCCAGTATAAACTGGTGGCATTCCTGGATGATGACGTGAAGAAAAACCGGAAGGATATAAACGGAACGAAGATATATAGTTACGACAAATTGACGGAGCTTGTACACAAGCATAAGATCAAGAAGATAATTATAGCAGTACGAAGCATTTCTATTGACAGAAAGAATGAGATTGTTGATGATGCACTGAATCATCTCATTCGTGTCAGCTACGTTACTTCATTTGACAAATGGTTGAAGAATGACTGGGATGTTAAAGAGATCAGAGATGTTAATATTGAAGATCTTTTAGGACGTGAAGTTATTAAACTTGACAATAAAGCTATAGAAGCTGACCTGCAGGGTAAAGTAATTTGCATTACCGGTGGTGCAGGATCTATAGGTTCTGAACTGGCGCGGCAGGTATTGAGCTTCAAACCGAACACATTGATATTGATTGATCAGGCGGAGTCTCCGCTATATGAGATCGAGCGTGAACTGCGCAGTAAAAACAAGCAGACGAAGATCTTTGTATTCATTGCCGATGTGTGTAACAAAGCACGGATCAGAAGAATCTTCGAGGAGTTTAAGCCGGAAATACTATTCCACGCTGCTGCATACAAGCACGTACCGTTGATGGAAAGTAATCCATCGGAGGCTGTGAGTGTAAATATATTTGGAACACGAACATTGGCTGATCTTTCGGTTGAGTTCAAAGTAAAGAAGTTCGTCATGATCTCGACCGATAAGGCGGTGAACCCAACCAATGTAATGGGCTGCACCAAACGGATTGCCGAGATCTATGTTCAATCACTCGACCGACATCTTGAGCGACTTGGAATCAGAAAGACTTCATTTGTAACAACTCGATTCGGAAATGTTCTGGGCTCCAACGGTTCGGTAATTCCTGTATTTAAAGAGCAAATAAAGAATGGCGGACCGATCACGGTAACGCATCCGGAGATTACACGATTCTTCATGACTATACCGGAAGCCTGTGAGCTTGTGATCGAAGCCGGAGTTATGGGGCAGGGGGGAGAGATCTTTATCTTCGACATGGGTAAACCGGTGAAGATTTATGATCTGGCTCGCAAGATGATCAAGCTCTCGGGTAAAGAGCTAAATAAAGATATAGAGATTGTCTTTACCGGATTACGCGATGGTGAGAAGCTATACGAAGAATTGCTAAACGACCAGGAAAATACCATCCCTACACACCACGAGAAAATTCTGAAAGCGAAAGTATCAGAGTATCTATACGAAGAAGTGAGTCGTAACTTTGATTTGCTCGAAGAGTTTATCGATGACAAGAACGAGCATAAGATGGTTACACTGATGAAGGAGATAGTTCCGGAATATAAAAGTAACTACTCACGTTTTGCAGTGCTTGATGTTGCACACTGAGAGCGTTATAGTATAGAGTATAAGATATATAGCTCTACACGACTTGAAGCTGGTTCGCANNAAAAGAGCGCGGGATACTGATGTACCCCGCGCTCTTTTTATTTCCTGTACGTATACTATCAATATACTACGGTCTTCTGTAGTAATACTTTCTTTTCTTGTTATACAATTTTCTTTGAGAATCATTGAACAACTCGTAAGGAAGATAGTATTGAAGTGTAACGTTCATCAGGAAGTATCCATCGTTCTCTTTTGGATTCCCCCGAACACCCACCTGTGAAGGATTGGAAGGTTGCGTTCCGATTTCAACGCGCCTGTCAGATAAAGCTCTGGAGAGATCACTCTTCAGCGTTGATGCCACCGGGTATCTTCTTACACTTACATCATCCAGGTAATCGGTAAATGTAATCCGGTATCCGCCATCAATAAGGATATTGAAGAACGGATCGAGTTTTATTCTTACCCCTAATCCAAAAGGAATTACCGGAGTTATACGGCTATAGCGTACACCTTCCGTTTCAAGAGGCTGAAGCGCGTACTTTTTACCCTGGTATTCTGCTTTCGGGTTAAAATATAACAAACCTATACCGGCAAATGCATGCAGGTTTAGTTTGGAACGCTGATAGAAGCGGAGTCCCATAGGGCTTAGGTTAACAACCCCCATGGCACTCAATTCTATATTAGAAGATGTGAAAGACAAGTTTCTCTCCTGTCTGTCGTCATCAGCTTTAGCATCATCTCCTGAAATTTGAAAGAACGTTAAATTGGCTCGCACACTAATGCGGTTATGAATATAGTATTCAGCATTAGCCGCGATGTTGAATTTGAGTATCCCAAATTCTCCGGGGTTAACCATTTCACCATAGTAATTGGCGGTACCTGAGCCTAATCCAACTAACAGGTTCCTGTTCTTTCGAACAGCATAAAAACTTTGTGCATCCGCTACCTGAAAGAGGGCGCAGGTAGAGAACGCTGATAGAGCTAAGAGTCTTTTGAGGGATCGCATCACGAGCAAAGTTTGTACAATATAGAAAATTTGGTGAGTATAGGAAATTCCTATGCCAATACTTCCTTTACACGTTGTGCAGCGTCTTTTAACAGTATTGCAGAGAATACTTTCAAGCCGGATTGTTCGATAATCTTAGCACCTTCTTCAGCATTAGTACCTTGTAAACGTACTATGATAGGAACCTTGATATCACCAATCTTCTTGTAAGCTTCAACAACACCATTAGCAACACGGTCGCAGCGAACTATACCACCGAAAATATTAATCAGAATTGCTTTCACGTTAGGATCTTTCAGAATGATGCGGAAGCCAGCTTCCACAGTTTCTGCATTTGCTCCACCACCTACGTCAAGGAAGTTTGCAGGTTCACCACCAGAGATCTTGATGATGTCCATGGTAGCCATTGCCAAGCCAGCACCGTTTACCATACAACCTACGTTACCATCCAGTTTTACATAGTTAAGGCCAGCTTTACCAGCTTCAACTTCCAATGGATCTTCTTCCGTTATATCACGCAATTCAGCAAGATCTTTATGACGATACAAAGCGTTATCATCCAGATTTACTTTAGCATCTACAGCCAGAATCTTATTGTCAGATGTTTTCAGCAACGGATTGATTTCAAACATGGAAGCATCAAGTCCGAGGTATGCATTATATAGAGAGTGAATAAACTTGACACCTTCTTTAAAAGCATTTCCTTCCCAACCTAATGAGAAAGCAACCTTGCGGGCCTGGAACGGCTGAAGACCAACCAGTGGATCAATCCACTCTTTGATAATTTTTTCAGGATGCGTTTCAGCAACTTCCTCGATATTCATACCGCCTTCGGTAGAAGCCATAATTACCGGGCAACCTTTTGAACGGTCGAGGAGGATACTCATATAATATTCTTTCGGTTCGGTTTCGCCTGGATAGTATACATCTTCAGCAACCAGAACTTTATTTACTTTTTTACCTTCCGGACCGGTTTGAATCGTAACAAGTGTACCGCCCAGTATAGCCTTTACTTTATCGTGTACTTCGTTAATTCCTTTTGCCAGAACAACACCTTTCGATCCGGTTTCCTTAACGGTTCCCTTTCCACGACCACCGGCATGTATCTGAGATTTAACAACAAACCATTTGGTGCCAGTCTCTGCCTGGAGCTCTTTCGCTGCAGTTACTGCATTGTCCGGAGTATCTGCTACAATGCCCCGTTGAACGGCCACACCATATTTCTTCAGAATTTCTTTGCCTTGGTATTCGTGAATGTTCATTGAATTTTTTGTTTTGGGCGAAACTAGCGTATTTAAAGCTTTATTTCAAAGGAATCTATACAATTAGCAATGTTAAGAGCTACACAGGTTGAAAAATCCTACGGTCAGTTGAAAGTACTGAAGGGGGTAGACTTAGAAGTGAATGAGGGTGAGGTGGTTGCCATCGTGGGCGCTTCGGGTGCCGGTAAAAGTACTTTACTCCATATTCTCGGTACATTGGATGTGCCGGATCGTGGCCAGGTCTTTATTCACAATAAAAATGTCTTTTCGCAGTCGCCTAAAAATCTGGCAGCCTTCCGGAATAAATCCATCGGGTTCGTTTTTCAGTTCCATAACCTTCTGCCTGAATTTACGGCACTTGAAAATGTGTTGATACCCGGGTTGATTGCCAATAGCACCAATGAGCAGGCTATACGAAAACGCGCTGAAGAGTTACTGAACATGCTGGGTTTGAGTTCGCGTATACATCATAAACCTTCCGAACTCTCTGGTGGCGAGCAGCAAAGAACGGCTGTAGCACGTGCGCTGATCAACTCACCCGCTATAATTCTGGCGGATGAACCGAGTGGTAATCTTGATTCTAAAAATGCGCTGGAGCTTCACGCACTTTTCTTTCAGCTGCGCAAAGAATTAAAACAGACCTTTATTATAGTTACCCATAACGAAGAGCTTTCTAAAATGGCCGACCGAAGAATTGAAATAAAAGATGGAATTGTAAATCGATGAGTGTGATCGATAACAGACAGGTATAAAAAAACGAAGAAGAAAGCCCGCACAAACCAAAACCCCCAAGTTCGTAGCTTTCTCCTTCATCCTAAAGCAGGCAGGTTAGAGTAGACTGCTTATTTCTTTTAACTGGATTGATAATACAAAGATATAGCGCGCTGAGAACCTGATTCGTGCAGAGACGGAAGAGAAGGTAGAGGTGTAAGATGATTTTAATTTCTACAGAATAGTGCACATGCCGTATCAATAATGGGAGAGGTGTAGCAACAATCTTACAGATAACCTACACCAGCTATAGCTTGCACTATATATTAATGAACGAAAACTTCGGTTTGAGCATCTTCTGCTTCAACATGCCCGCGATCGTTGATGGTCAGCAGCTTAACATGTTTCAACTCATTGACCAGCACAGGATCATATTTAGCAGTGACACGAATATAGTTCTCTGTAAAGCCGTGCATCATTCCGTTTTCAATATCATTTTCAAACAGAACGGTAGCTTCTTTTCCGAGATTCTCTTCGTAAAACTTTCTGCGTTTTTTGTCCGAGAGTATATGAAGCATTTTAGAACGATCGGCTCGCTGACTTCCCGGTACGGATCCCTGCATCTCTGCAGCTGGTGTATTCTCGCGCTCCGAATATGTAAATACGTGGAGGTACGATATATCCAGCTCATTCAGAAATGCATACGTATCGAGAAAATCTTCGTGTGTTTCTCCGGGGAAACCTACAATTACATCGACACCAATACAGCAATGTGGCATCAATGATTTTATTCTGGCAACGCGGTCTGCATATAGCTCACGCAGATAACGCCTGCGCATCAATTTCAAAATCTTGTTCGAGCCTGATTGTAACGGTATATGAAAATGCGGAACAAATCTTTTTGACTGGGCAACAAACTCTATAATATCATCCGATAAAAGATTAGGCTCGATGGATGATATACGAAAGCGATCTATACCTTCCACATTATCTAAAGCCTTCACCAGGTCAACGAAGCGTTCAACGCGTATACCTTGTTGAATACCAAAGTCGCCTGTGTTAACACCTGTCAGTACAATTTCGCGAACTTCTGTCTTCGCTATATCGTGTGCCGTCTTCAGTATATTTTCAATGCTATCGCTCCGGCTGCTACCTCGTGCTAACGGTATCGTGCAAAAGGTGCACGAGTAATCACAGCCATCCTGTACTTTTAAAAATGTACGGGTACGATCATTAATAGAGTAGGAGGTATTAAACGTATTCGCCTGCTCAACTTCCGAAGCATATACTTCGGCCTGAGGCTTTCTTACAAAACCATCGAGTAATTCTACGAGTCTGAATTTTTCAGCAGCACCCAGCACAGCATCAACTCCGGGAATTTCGGAAATCTCTTTTGGTTTTAACTGTGCATAGCAACCTATAATAGCTACATATGCATCCGGTGCTATACCACGGGCTTCGCGTACAATCTTATGACATTTCTTGTCGGCATTTTCTGTTACCGAGCAAGTATTGATAATGAAAATATCAGGAGTATCAGTAAAGTCTACTTTCTTATAGCCTTTCTCCTCAAACATCCGCGAAATAGTGGATGTCTCCGAGTAATTCAGTTTGCAGCCCAGCGTATAAAAAGCGACTTTTTTCATGATCAAGCCGCAAAGATAGGAAATACGTGTTTAAGTGTTTATGTGTGCACGTGTTTAAGTTAAGGTACACACATAAACACGAACACACTTAAACACTTTGTAAAAATGCTTCTACGCCTTTTATCTTCTTGTCGAGTTGCTCATCAACCTTTTCAAATTCTGAGCGTGAGGCTAATGGAGCATTAACGCTGATGTAAAACTTGATCTTCGGCTCAGTGCCAGACGGGCGAACAGAAACCTTCGTTCCGTCTTCCAGGTAAAACTGAAGCACATCAGATTTAGGGAAATCAAGCGTAGTCTCTTTACCCGTTAGCAGATCTTTTTCTTTCAGGATCTTATAGTCGAGCAAACGAACAACGCGACTGCCAATGATTTCGGAAGGAGGGTTGTTTCTGAATTTCTCCATCATCGCTTTGATCTCCTGTTCACCCTGCTGACCTTTTTTTGTTACGTTGAGCAGTCCTTCTTTATAGTAGGCAAACTCTACATACATATCTATAAGCCAGTCGTACATCGACTTGTCTTCTTCGGTAGCACTCGCAGCCATTGCAGCAAAGAACGCGCACGATGAAACAGCATCTTTATCACGAACAAAGTCACCGGCCATATAGCCATAGCTCTCTTCACCAGCTGCTACAAATTTTTTCTTGCCTTCAAACTTGCCCATCAGCTCGGCTATATATTTGAAGCCGGTGAGCGTGTTATAGCATTCAACACCAAAACGTTCTGCCATCATGTCGATCAGTTCCGATGTAACAATCGTCTTGGCGATATAGGCGTTGTTTTTGTCTTTCAGGTTTTTCATAATGAAGTACATCATTAGACTGAAAGCCTGGTTGCCGTTGAGCAGAATAAACTCTCCGTTGGATTTACGCACGCCCATACCCACACGATCAGTATCCGGATCGGTGGCCATAACCATGGTGGCATTTACTTCTTTACCTTTCCGAATGACAAGCTCCATAGCGGATTGTTCTTCCGGGTTTGGCGATTTCACCGTTGGAAAATCTCCATCAGGTTCTTCCTGTTCTTTAACAACATGAATGTTGGTGAAGCCGATTTGTCGCAAACACTCTGGCACCATGGTGATGCCTGCTCCGTGCAGACTTGAATATACCAGCGGTATATTTTTATGCTTCGCGATCACATCGTGATTCGGAATGATCTTCTTTACTTCTTCGTAGTAAGCCTGCTCAACCTCAGGGCCTATAACATGAATGTTGGCAAGCGTTGGTTTAAATTTAACCTGGTCGAAAGAAGTGATAGCTTTTACTTCTTCAATGATATTTGTATCGTGTGGAGGTACAACTTGTGCACCGTCATTCCAATATGCTTTATAGCCGTTGTATTCTTTTGGATTGTGTGATGCCGTGATCACTACGCCCGAGTGGCAGTTCAGATAACGGATCGCGAACGACAGGAGCGGAGTGGGACGCAGTTCATCGAACATATATACCTTGATGCCGTTGGCCGAAAAAACTCCGGCTACAATCTCAGCAAAGTAACTGCTATTATTACGGCTGTCGTGGGCAATAGCGATCTTGATTTCCTTACCAGTAAAAGTCTTGTTCAGGTAATTTGAAAGTCCCTGTGTTGCTACGCCAACAGTATATTTGTTCATACAGTTAGAGCCAACCCCCATGATACCGCGCAAGCCACCGGTACCAAACTCAAGATCTTTATAGAAACTATCGATCAGTTCTTTCGGTTCTTCTTTTAATAACAGGGCTTTGACAGCCAGTTTTGTTTTGTCGTCAATCGCGCGACTGGTAAGCCAGGTTTCTGCTTTTGCCTGTACGTTTTCTAATAACTCACTCATGATCTTTTTTAGTAAGGCCGTAAATTTATCATAAGTTTTTACAGACGCGATGCGTTTCCACACTCATTTTTCGATTTCCTGACCAGCGGCAAGAAGTTTGAAAGTCTGTGCGTTCGTATCGATTTGCAGACCCCATCGGTGCAGTACCGGGTGCTCCAATGATTTCTCGCGGTACTCATCGGGCGACATGATGGGTATACCATAAATAATCGGGTAGTAGCGATTGCAATGTGTACAGGTAAAGATACCTTCCAGTATAGTATCGCCTTCCTGGCGTATAATCTTCAGGTCCAGATCGTTTTTATCAAAAGGGCAGGCCAGTTTTTGAAGGAGTGATGTTTTCATGAATTATTCAATTGAAGTGTTTGAACAGATATAGTAAGTGGTTGATAAATCTATTTTTACTTTGATTGGTTTAACGCATGCTTGAAGTCGTGCGCAGCCTGCGCAGGGTCGTCAGCTTTTAATATAGCAGAGATCACGGCCACACCATTTATGCCCAGCAGCAGAAGGTTGCCGATCAGTGCAGGTGTAATTCCGCCTGATACAAAAATCGGAAGGCTGGTTTGTCTTCTCGTTTCTTTCACGACCTCAGGTCGAACAATTTCACACGCACCTGCAGATGCGGAAGGGAACATGGAACAGAATGAAAGATAGTCGGCAAAGCGTGTAGCCCACCCGATGCGTGCCTCGTCATTGCCACAGGTGATCCCGGTGAGGAACGGTCTCTTTATAGTTTGATGAATCGTATCCCAGTCAGCCGGTATAGCATCAAAATGCACACCGTCTGCATGCGTACTTTTAAGCCAATGCCATTCTTCGTTTATAAGTACAGGAATATCAGCGGCATGCGCCAGTTGAACAATACTGTTAATAAAAGCCTTTTGATCCTGACCTTCATGCCAGTGATTCCAGATCTGAAGAACATCAACGCCTCCGGCAAGTGCTGCTTTAACTTTTGGCAGAACCTTGTCTATACCTTCTGATGGAACGACCACCAGGTATACGCCACCCTTGATCTTCCTGCGGAGATCATCAATAGTGTCAGTATATAATTTGTTGTTTTCGATCATAATGTTCTTCCGGTTATTTCCACCCCTTCGCGAATGCATCAAAGAACGCAGCCCAGTACGGATCAGCCCCCGGATGTTGCAAGTCGATAACCTGCTGAGCACGATGTATTTTAAGACCTGCGGATGGTTTTGTGACTGAACCGATTACAGTAGCCCTCACGTTGTTTTTCGCCAGGTGCTCTATCAGCAGTGGAGCCTTGTCTGCCTTCGCGGTAATGATCATGGCACCAGCACCCACACAGTATAGCGGATCGATGTTGAATAAGGCCCCGATCTTTCGTTGAGCTTCTCCCATCGGTATAGCATTCTCTTCGATCAGCACACCACATCCCGAAGCATGCGCCAGTTCATATATAGCCCCCAGTACACCGCCCTCGGTAACATCGTGCATGGCCGTAACAGAATGTGTGTGCCGATGAAACTCGCCTGCTGCCAGACCAGCTTCCACCGCGCTTGTTTCGTAAAATAATTTCGCGGCCTGCTGTTGAATAGCAGTGCCACAGGAAGTTGTCACCGTTTCAGGAAAGCTCAACGCGATGATGGAGGTGGCAATCAACGCACACTCTTTCGTCATGATCAATACATCTCCGGGTTGTGCGCCTTTGCTGGTCACGATCTGTTCACCCGGAGCTATCGTTATCATGGTGCCACCACCGGCTACCGTGGAGTTGATGCCTTCAAAGCGGCCGGTATGTCCTCCGGTAATGGCTATACCCAGGCGTTCGCAGAACTCATGTATATATTTCCAGTACTGCTCAAAGTCGTGTACCCCAAGCGTTGTGGGCAGGTTCAACGTAAACTGTGCATACTGCGGTGCAAAACCGGTGGTTGCCATATCATTAGCCATAAGCTGTACGGAGAGCCAGGCAGACTCCCGAAGACCAAGCGTAGGTATAAGTGAAAGCGGATCGCTCGTCATTGCCATAGCCAGTCCATTAGGTAAGTTCACGATCGATACATCTACACCATACTCCGGTCCGATAACAACCTCGCCTCGCACAGCTCCGCAGAACGGGAATACCTTTTCCTTGAAAAAAGAGTTTTGAATTTTTCCGGTTTCGGGGAAGTCCATATTATAATGTGTTGAGGTGTTGGTGTGTTAATGTGTTGATGTTGGGGGAGATATACTCTTATCACTTTAGCTTTACATATAGGCCGAAGAAATCTCCGTAGGGGACCTTCCATTGTTGGACGGGGAACCACTCGGGCAGGCCGGTACAGTTCCATTCGAGGGTATAGTCTCTGTCTTGTAGTGCTTCTTTGATCACGCTTGTTAATGTGTTGGGTGTATAGAAGTTAGCGGTTACATAGAATGGATTCTTGCCAAAGAGTTGTTGTACTCTTCTGCGCACAACCTTCGGTGAATTACGGTTCATCATGCCGAACACAATACCATGCTTACCCACGCGGGCAGCTTCACGAATAACTTTAACAGGGTCTTTATAATATTCGAAAGTGGTGATGAAGGCAACAGCATCGAACGTGTTGTCTTTGAAGGGCATATGATGTGAGTCTGCCAATACCAGATCGCCTTTGAATAATTGAACTCCCTGACCCAGCATGAAAGGAGAGAGGTCGCCACCCGTAGCCTCTATACCTATATCTTTCCACCAGCGGGTAAAGCGTGTTGTGCCGCATCCGAACTCGAGGAGGGTGTTGATGCGTTTATCTTTTTCAAGAAGACCACCGATGATTTTTTTCTGCCAGATCTCTGCCCGCTTGTAGCGACCTTCATACCAGAGTTCGTACGTGTCGGTATGTTCGCGGTTAAAGAACCATTCTTTCCGGTTCTGCCAGGATCTAAGATTTTGCGTGACGAGGTTAAAAGACATTGTTTGCTTGTTTTAAAATCCAACAAAAAAAGCCGCACCCAAAAGGAATGCGGCTCAATATCTTATGCCCGTGCAATGAAAATCGAAGCTGTGCATTCCCTTCGCTGGTATTAACCAGATCAGGTTCCCCGGGTATAATCTCAGCCGTTTTTCACAGCACCCCGATGCGCTTATAGTGACAAAGGAAAGTGATAAAGCCGGACGATGCAAGACCTCATGATTAAAATTAGTGTGATGACATTTCATAGAGCTTAATTAAAAATGAGTTTTGGTTGTTAAAAATGATGGTGGTTAATTGCGGCAAAATTTGAAAGGCGTATGATGGCTAAGATTTTCAGGGCGGTGTGGTTTTTCTCGTTGATCGGGGTGCTGAGCGCATTGTTATATGTGTATGCAGACCTGCCTGAAAATGTGATTGTGCAGCAGGAGGGCATCGAAACCGTGCTCATCAGTCGGGATATTTTCTTTTACATTGTGCTCGGACTGCTTACCGTTACCAATGCTTTGGTGTATGTTGTGGCCAGTCTTTATAAACATGATCCGTCTTTCAGAGCTTGGTTTTACGGACTGATCATTTCATTGAATCTCTTCTTTGTGGTGGGATTATTCTTAGTGAATGCATACAACAGCGATGAGCGTTTTGACTTCAGCAGAATCGGTTTTGTTATTTACGGCAGCGTGGTGTTGATGGTATTGTGGGCGGTAAGCTGGCCGGCTGTTAAGTATTTTGCTAATAAAAACGCTGATCAGTCAGTTTAGATAAGCGATTGTTAAGATTTGCTGATCAGACATTTATAGGTTTTTATTTTATTCATTTTTGTAGTTAAAGTTTTTGTTGAATTGATTGAAGTGACTTCAAAATTCATTTTATTAGATGTGTATAGATTTTTTGCCGGGTTAATAAAGCTGAATATTTCGGCTTCTGTTCTTGAACTCGCAGCAGATTTTTTAAACTTTGAAATTGAATTTTTTAGTCTTCAATTTTCTGAACGCTAAATCCATTTCGTGCTATGGCAAAATCGGAGAAAGAGTCTTCTATGTTTACGTATGACGAATCCAGCATCAAGTCGCTTGACTGGCGTGAACACATTCGTCTGCGACCAGGTATGTACATCGGTAAGCTCGGTGACGGGTCATCGAAAGACGATGGTATATATGTGCTGGTAAAAGAGGTTATGGATAACTGTATCGATGAACACATGATGGGATATGGTAAGACCATCGATGTACATATAACCGAATCGAAAGTTACCGTACGCGACTATGGTCGTGGTATACCGCTCGGTAAAGTTGTTGATGTGGTTTCCAAAATAAATACGGGTGCCAAGTACGACTCCGGTGCTTTTCAGAAATCAGTAGGGTTGAACGGTGTCGGTACAAAAGCTGTGAACGCCCTCTCGAGTTATTTTAAAGTACAGGCATTTCGGGAAGGTCAGCAGAAAACAGCTGAGTTCAAAAAAGGTGTGTTGACGAATGATCCGAAGCCGGGCAAGAGTGAAGAGAAGAACGGTACATACGTTGAGTTCGAACCGGACAATACGATGTTCAAAAACTATCACTTCATTCCGGAATACCTGGATGACCTGATGTGGAACTACGCGTTTCTGAATGCCGGTCTCACCATTAATTATAACGGGCAAAAGTTTTTCTCAAAAGATGGTCTGCTCGATCTGCTGAGACAGAAGTCTGATGCAGACGATCTCCGTTACCCGATCATTCACCTGAAAGGAAAAGATATAGAGGTCGCATTAACGCACGGCAATCAGTACGGTGAAGAATACTACTCATTCGTAAACGGTCAGAATACAACGCAGGGTGGTACTCACCTCGCAGCCTTCCGCGAAGGTGTAGTGAAAGGTGTTCGCGAATTTTATAAGAGTGATTTTGATGCAGCCGACATTCGCGCCAGTATCATTGGTGCTGTATCGGTGCGTGTGCAGGAACCCGTGTTTGAGTCGCAGACCAAAACTAAACTAGGTTCAATCTATACCGCCCCGGAAGGAGGGCAGGCGATCAAGAGTTTCGTGGGTGACTTTGTTGCCAAAGAACTGGAGATATACCTGAACACCAATCCGGCAGCAGCCGAAGCGTTAAAGAAACGTATTCAGCAATCAGAGCGCGAGCGTAAAGAAATAGCCGGTATCAAAAAGCTGGCGAACGAACGCGCCAAGAAAGCGAACCTGCACAACCGTAAGCTCCGCGATTGCCGCTATCACTTCGATGAGAAAAATCCGAAAGGACAGGACTGTATGATCTTCATTACCGAGGGTGACTCGGCCAGTGGATCGATCACAAAATCACGCGATGTAGAAACACAGGCGGTATTCAGTCTTCGCGGTAAACCGTTGAACTGCTTCGGGCTTACCAAGAAAGTAGTATACGAAAACGAAGAGTTTAACCTACTGCAGCACGCCTTAAATATAGAGGACGGTCTTGATGGCTTACGCTATAACAAAGTGATTATCTCTACCGATGCCGATGTGGATGGTATGCATATTCGCTTGTTGCTGATGACCTTCTTCCTGCAATTCTTCCCCGACCTCGTAAAAGCCGGTCACGTATTTATACTCGAAACTCCGCTCTTCCGCGTGCGGAATAAAAAGGAAACTATATACTGCTATAGCGATGAAGAGAAACAGGCTGCAATGCGAAAGCTTGGTGCTAAACCGGAGATCACACGCTTTAAAGGTTTGGGAGAGATCTCTCCGGATGAATTTGGAAAATTTATAGGAGAGAATATTCGTCTGCAACCTGTACTGCTTCACAAAGACAGTCACCTGCAAAAGATACTTGAATTCTATATGGGCAAGAACACACCAACCCGCCAGGACTTTATTATTGAAAACCTGCGTGTGGAACTTGATAAGATAGAAGCAAGTGCCGAGAAAACTGAAGAGGAAGAAGTAGAAGCATAATATATACAGCAGGATGTGCATGTGAATGCAAGACATTCTGAAGATTAGTTAAACAGCATTTTTGAAGTTTATATTTTTTAATCGGTCATGAGTAAGAAAGAAAACCCGAAAGCAAACGAGGACAACGAATCAAACGAAGAAAACAGCAATGGTGCCGGTGGAGGAGAAGATGTAATCCACTCCATTGCCATTGATGGTTTATACCAGAGTTGGTTCCTTGACTATGCATCCTATGTAATTCTTGAGCGTGCAGTTCCGCGCCTGGAAGATGGGTTCAAACCCGTACAGCGCAGGATCATGCATTCGCTGAAGGAAATGGACGATGGCCG
>DJFR01000105.1:70831-93531 GCA_002432545.1 Flammeovirgaceae bacterium UBA5867
ACACAAGGTAACTGGGGCGATGTACGCACAGGCGATGGTGCTGCGGCTCCGCGTTATATCGAAGCACGTCTTTCAAAGTTTGCGCTTGATGTTGTTTACAACGCACAGACTACGGAATGGCAGTTGTCTTATGACGGTCGCAAAAAAGAACCGGTTACACTTCCTGTAAAATTCCCGTTGCTGCTATCGCAGGGTGTGGAAGGTATCGCAGTAGGTCTCTCAACAAAAATTCTTCCGCACAATTTCGTGGAGCTTATCAAAGCATCCATCGATATACTGAAAGGAAAGAACCCCAAGATATACCCTGACTTTCCAACCGGAGGTATAGCAGACTTTACAGACTATAACCAGGGATTGCGTGGTGGAAAGATAAAAGTAAGAGCACGCATTGAAGTGCTTGATAAAAAGACGCTCGTGATCCGCGACATTCCTTTCGCTACTACGACAACATCACTGATGGAGTCGATCGTGAAGGCGAGTGAGAAAGGACAGATCAAGGTTAAGCAGGTAATTGATAACACAGCACAAAATATCGAGATACAACTTCAACTGCAGCCGGGGCAATCTCCGGAAGTAGCCATTGATGCATTGTATGCATTTACGGATTGTGAGATCTCGATCTCTCCGAACGCCTGCGTGATCGTTGATGACAAACCGAAGTTCATGCCGGTGAACCAGATCCTGAAGCACAACACGGATCAAACGGTTCAATTGTTGAAGCAGGAACTTGAGATCAAGCGTCAGGAGTTGATGGAGAAGATACTGTTCTCATCACTCGAAAAGATCTTTATTGAGAATCGTATTTACCGCGACATCGAAGAAGCAGAAAGCTGGGAGGAAGTAATTCAGACGATCGATAAAGGTCTCAAACCACATAAGAAGAAATTCTACCGCGAGATCACAACGGATGATATTGTTCGCCTGACGGAGATCCGCATCAAGCGTATTTCGAAATTCGACTCGTTTAAAGCGGATGAGATGCTGCGCGACCTTCAGAAAGAACTGAAAGAGACCGAGCACAACTTGAAGAACCTCGTTGATTATGCCATTGCCTATTTCCAGAAGTTACTCGAGAAGTATGGCAAAGGTCGCGAACGCAAAACAGAGATCAAGAGCTTCCAGTCCGTTACAGCCGTGGAAGTTATTGCCAACAACCAGAAGCTATATGTAAACCGTGCCGATGGTTTTGTTGGATATAGTTTAAAGAAAGATGAGTATATCTGCGATTGCTCAGACCTTGATGACGTTATCGCGATCCGCAAGGATGGTAAAGTACGGGTGTCGCGCATCCAGGAGAAAGTGTTCATGGGCAAAGATATACTCTATGTTGGCATCTGGAAGAAAGGCGATGACCGCATGGTATACAACGTGATCTATGCCGATGGAAAAGGAGGGAAGAGTTTCTCAAAACGTTTCAGTCTGCCGGGCGTAACTCGCGACAAGGAATACGATATCACACAGGGCAATCCGAATTCGCGTATACTCTATGTGAGCGGAAATCCGAACGGTGAAGCTGAACAGGTTGAAGTGAAACTGTCGCAATCGAGCACAGCCCGTAAAAAAGTATTCGCTTATGACTTTGCCGAACTTGAAGTAAAAGGCAGAAGCTCAAAGGGAAATATACTTACACCATACCCGGTTCGTAAGGTTGACTTCCTCAAGGCAGGAGGCTCAACACTAAGTAAACTTGATTTGTGGTTTGATGCCGATGCCGGTCGTCTTAACAAAGACAAGCGCGGTCGCTATATCGGTAAGTTCGATGTGGATGACAAGATCATTACATTCAATCGCAACGGTTCATACAAGATCACAAACTTTGACCTTACCAACCGCTTTGATCCGGAGAAGACACTGCACGTTGAGAAGTTCAATGTAGAAAAAGTAATCTCGGCCGTATATGTAGATGGCGAAAGCAAGCAGTACATGGCGAAGCGTTTCGTGATCGAGACTACGACACTTGACAAGGAGTTTGGATTTATATCCGAAGGCATCGGTTCGCGCCTCGTAGCCGTAACAACTTCCGAAACACCGGAGATAGAAGCGGAGGTAGTGAAGGCAAAAGATAAACCTAAAGTTACCGAGGTTATTAACCTGGAGGAGGTTGTAGACGTGAAAGGCTGGAAAGCTGTCGGCAACAAACTTTCGCAGTACAAAGTGAGTAAAGTGAAGCTGGTGCAGGAAGAAGAAACTGGTTTGGAAGAAGGTGACGAAGAAACTGTTTTAATGGAGACTACTGACGCGGATCAGTCGTCAAAAAAAAAATTGAGTTCGAACCTGAAATCGAAGAAGACGGACAAGTCAGTCTCTTCGGTGAGCCCCAAAAAGCAGACACCGGTCAAGGCGAAGGCAAAGGACAAGCCCCAAGCCACCAGCAAAAAAGTGAGCCCACCAAAAAAATCCAAGTCGAGCAGCAAGCCCTCTTCGGCAGTAAAGAAGGTAGCCAAGAAAGCTCCGGCCAAGAAAGTGGCAAAAGCTCCAGCCAAGAAGGGCAAGGGCAAAGGGAAGAAATAAATAAGTCAGGAAGTCCGGAAGATGGAAAGTCTTCTGGTACTTTCAATCCTGGGGATACGATTGAGTTTGATGTTTGAGTATTTAGTTTTTGAAATTTGTAACTTGCGTGTATGGGAAATCTTCCGTTTACATTTAAGATCGAGAAGGATGGAGAGCAATTTCACGCATGGTGTCCTGAGTTAGCGGGGTGCCATACACATGGAAAAACTCCTTCAGTGGCGTTGGAAAATCTTAAAGACGCTATTCAACTTTACCTTGATGCTATCATGGAGGAAGAGATTGCGCGACTGACAACTGAAATGTTGGATGAAGCCTAAAGAGTTAGTGAAACTTCTGGAGAAAGAAGGATTTATTTTTGTTCGACAGTCAGGAAGTCACGCTATATATCGTAAGGCAGGCTCTAAGATTATTGTAGTGCCAATCCACAGTAAAGATATACCGACAGGTACATTGATGCCAATTTTAAAAGATGCAGGTCTGAAAGACTGATAGATACTAAAAAGCGAAGGGAATTTCTCTTCGCTTTTTTTATTCCCGCAGAGCGCGCGGATTTACCTAGATGAAAATGCACTATAATATATAGAGGTGTCTGTTATAGCAGCGTGCTGACGAATATTAACTGACTACAAACTTGTGTAGAAAGTATATCTGCGAAAATCTGGGATTTTCTGGCGGACAAAAATCAGAGTCTCTGTTGCACCAGCTCCGCTACTGTCTCACCGATGGATAGGGAAGAAGTTGCTGCAGGGGATGGCGCATTGCATACGTTGATGGCCAATTTCTCTTCGAGAATCATGAAGTCATCCAGTAGTCCACCGGTTCTGTCGCAGGCTTGTGCGCGTACACCGGCACCACCTTCAATCAGGTCTTCTTCTTTTATCTCGGGTAATAATTTTTGAAGTGCTTCTGTAAACGCAGCCTTCGAATAAGAGCGGTACATTTCACCAACACCGGTGCGCCAGTACTTCGCTACAACTTTACGGAAACCAGGCCACGCGAGTGTCTCTGCGAGTTCTGCCAGATTTATATCTGATTTTTTATATCCTTCACGCTTGAATGCAAGCACGGCATTCGGGCCGCACTCAACACCACCACCTACCATGGTAGTAAAGTGTACACCGAGGAATGGAAAGTTCGGGTCAGGTACAGGATATATTAGTGTCTTTACCAGGTATTCTTTCTCTTTCTTCAATTTATAGTACTCACCGCGAAACGGTATGATCTTTACGTTTACATGCTGCGATGTTAACCGGGCAATCTTGTCAGAATATAGTCCGGCACAGTTTACAACAAGCTTGCTGGTATAGCTATTTTTCTCAGTAACGACTTCAACCTTGTCTGTACTAAAACGTATATCAACCACCTTCTCGCCAAGTCTTATTTCTCCTCCCTTTTGCTGAAGTACTTCGGCATACTTCTCCGCCACTACGCGATAATCTACAATACCGGTTTGAGGTACATGTATACCGGCTATACCGGCTACATGCGGTTCATATTCTTTGAGCTCCGATGCATTGAGCATCTTAAGATTTTGTAAACCATTTTGCAGGCCGCGATCATATATATTCTTTAGCAATGGAAGTTCATTGTCTGCAGTAGCGACAATTACTTTACCACAGATATTGTGCGGCACATCATACTGCCGGCAAAAATCCAGCAGCAGATTATAACCATGTATGCAATTCTTTGCTTTGAGGCTTCCGGGTTTATAGTATATACCGGAGTGTATAACATTACTGTTGTTGCCGGTCTGGTGATTAGCAACAGCATTCTCTTTTTCAAGAAGAATTACTTTTAACTGGGGATTCCGGTTGACAAGCTGTAAAGCTGTGGCGAGCCCGACTGCTCCGCCTCCGATTACAATAACATCGTACTGCACAGGATGATATAAATTTTTGCCCGAAGCTAACGATTAAATCTGATACTGCAGACTATAAATATACCAAGCCGCTATAAATGAAAAGCCCCGCACGAGGCGGGGCTTTTACTTTTCTATTTTTTCTTCTTAGCTACTTTCTTCACTGCCTTCTTCGGTAATTTTTTCGCGGCCTTCTTAGCGGTAGCCGTTACTTTTTTCACCGGTTTCTTCGCTGCTTTTTTAGCAACTACTTTCTTAACCGGTTTCTTTGTTACCTTTTTAGGAGCTGCCTTTTTCGCTACAGTCTTCTTGGCTATAGTTTTCTTAGCTGCCTTTTTAGGAGCTGCTTTCTTTGCTGTAACTTTTTTGGCTGCCTTTTTAGGCGCGCTCTTCGAAGCTGTTTTGGTAGCCGGTTTAGCAGGCGCTGTTTTCTTCGCTGCAGTTTTCTTGGCTGGTGCTTTTTTACCAGCTTCAATTATTTTGCTGATAGTCTTTACAGAAGGAGAGGATGTGATGCTTTTAGCAGGCGCTGTTTTTACGACTGCAGGCTTCTTCTTCTCGGCGGCAAACTTTTTAGCCATCAGGTTCAGTGCAGAACCAGCTTTGAACCACTCAATCTGGTTAGCATTGTAAGTATGGTTCACTGTGATGCTTTCTTCAGAACCATCAGCATGGTGAATTACAAGCGTGAGCGGCTTATCAGGTGAGAACGTTGTTAACCCGATGATATCGAATGTATCGTCTTCCTGTATTTTATTATAGTCTTCTTTGTTCGCGAAGGTAAGACCAAGCATACCTTGCTTCTTCAGGTTCGTTTCGTGAATACGCGCGAATGATTTTACAAGTATAGCGCGCACCCCAAGGTGACGTGGCTCCATTGCAGCGTGTTCGCGTGATGAACCTTCTCCGTAGTTCTCATCACCTACAACAATTGAACCTATACCTTCTGCTTTGTAGGCACGTTGTACTTTTGGTACTTCATCATACTCGGCAGTAAGACCGTTCTTTACACTGTTGATTTTTTCATTGAAGGAGTTAGTCGCACCGATCAACAAGTTGTTTGAAATGTTATCGAGGTGACCACGGTACTTTAACCATTTACCCGCCATCGAGATGTGGTCAGTAGTACATTTACCTTTCGCTTTCAAGAGTAAACGAAGACCTTTCAGATCTGTACCTTCCCACGGTTTGAATGGATCGAGTAACTGCAGACGATCAGAAACCGGATTTACCTGCACAGATACTTTGCTGCCATCTTTAGCAGGTGCCTGGAATCCTGGATCTTCAACATCAAAACCTTTTGTTGGAAGTTCATCTCCGGTAGGAGGGTCAAGCTTTACTTGTTCACCTCGTTCGTTGGTAAGGAAATCGGTGGTTGGGTTGAAGGTAAGATCACCTGCTATAGCAAGTGCCGTTACCAGTTCAGGTGAAGCAACGAATGCATATGTATTCGGGTTGCCATCGTTACGCGACTGGAAGTTACGGTTGAAGGAGTGAACGATTGTGTTCTTCTCTTTCTTCTCCGCACCAACGCGGCTCCACATACCGATGCAAGGTCCGCAGGCATTCGCGAATACTTTTGCACCAATCTGATCGAACGTATCGATAAAGCCATCGCGCTCAATTGTATAGCGTACCAGTTCTGAACCTGGTGTGATGGTAAATTCTGCTTTAGTCTTTAATCCTTTTTCAGCAACCTGTTTAGCAAGGCTGGCTGCACGAGATATATCTTCGTAAGAAGAGTTTGTACATGAACCGATCAATCCTACTTCAACTGTTGTAGGCCAGCCATTCTTGGCAGCTTCTTCTTTAATCTTGGATATAGGAGTAGCCAGGTCTGGAGTGAACGGACCATTCAGGTGAGGCTCAAGTTCAGAGAGGTTAATCTCAACAACCTGATCGAAATATTGTTCAGGATCTGCATATACTTCAGGATCCGCATTGAGGTGTTCTTTAACTGCGTTAGCAAGTTTAGCAACTTCCGTGCGGCCTGTTGACTCCAGGTAACGCTCCATCGATTCATCGTAACCGAATGTAGAAGTGGTAGCACCAACTTCAGCACCCATGTTACAGATCGTACCTTTGCCAGTACAGCTTAATGACTCGGCACCTTCACCGAAGTATTCAACAATAGCACCGGTTCCACCTTTAACGGTAAGTATACCTGCTACTTTCAGAATAACATCTTTCGCTGAAGCCCAGCCATTTAATTTACCGGTAAGTTTTACACCGATGAGTTTCGGGAACTTCAACTCCCATGCCATGCCTGACATAACATCAACAGCATCAGCACCACCAACACCTATGGCAATCATACCAAGACCACCGGCATTTACCGTGTGAGAGTCAGTACCGATCATCATACCGCCGGGGAAGGCGTAGTTCTCCAATACAACCTGGTGAATGATACCGGCTCCTGGTTTCCAGAAGCCGATACCATATTTATTGGATACAGAGGCAAGAAAATCATATACCTCTTTACTTTCTGCGTTCGCATTAACTAAATCTTCCTGAGCACCTGTTTTAGCAACGATCAAGTGGTCGCAATGTACGGTTGACGGCACCGCTACTTTCGGTCTGCCGGCAGACATGAATTGTAATAATGCCATCTGCGCGGTGGCATCCTGCATCGCTACACGGTCAGGAGCAAAATCAACGTATGATTTTCCGCGGCCAAAGTTCTCCAGTTTTTGATCTTCATGGAGGTGAGCGTACAGTATTTTTTCAGACAACGTAAGAGGACGGTTAACAACTTTTCGGGCTTTGGCTATGCGTGCGGGCATCTTAGCATACAAAGCCTTGATCATTTCTAAATCGAATACCATAAGAGTTTAAATTTAAAGCGATGCTAAAGTAGCAAACTTTTTTATCGCGAAGAAGTTTCCGCTTCGAGCGTTTGCTTTGTTGCCGTTTGCTTCACTTTATCAGAGCCTCTGACTTTGTCTAATAAATGGTTTAAAGTGTGAGTTTCATCTTCTGTTAGATTATGCAAAATGTCCTCGAAGGCATTCACTTCAGTTTGCATCTTGTCAAGAACGGCAAGGCCTGTCTGAGTGATTCTGACTTCAACGCTTCGCTTGTCCTTCTCGCAGAACTCGCGCGTAACAAAACCTTTAACACGCAGACGTTCAACGATCCTTGAGGCATCAGACATCTTATCAAGCATCCGGTCTTTGATAAGGTTGATTGACGCATGACCCGGTAACTGGCCTCTTAGAATTCTCATAACGTTGTACTGCTGACGTGTAATGTCGTGTTTCTTGAAAACACCGTTCATCTTGTCCACCATGTAGTAATTGGTGAAGAGCATGTTCAATAAGGCTTTCTGATACTCGTTCTGAAAGTCCTCCTGTTGGATGTCTTGTTCAAATGACATAGTAATGGGGGGTCTGGGGTTTAACAAACAATTTTTATGTACAACCAAATTAACCATTAATGCTATTCGTTAGACACAATACCTTAATAATCCGGTACAACACGTATCTGGCAACACACAACTAAAAAGGCCCTTTCGGGCCTTTATTTACTATTAATGTAGTTTAAGAACTCGCGTTTAATATTTTCATCGTTGAATTTTCCTGAGAAATAAGCCGTGCCGGTTTTGCTGTTTGTATCGCCAACTCCCCGCGAGGCTACACACATGTGGTTGGCATCAATCACTACACCTATATCTTCGGTTTGTAGTACACGCTGCATTTCTTTACCGATCTGTACTGTTAACCGCTCCTGTACCTGCGGACGTTTGGAGAAGTACTGTACAATACGATTTATCTTCGACAGACCTATAACTTTTCCGCTGGAGAAATACGCTACATGGGCTTTACCATATATAGGTACAAAGTGATGTTCGCAGTGTGAGTAAAACGTAATGTCTTTCTCTACGAGCATCTGATCATAATTATACTTATTCTCAAACAGTCGGGGATGCGGACGATTTTTAGGATTCAATCCGCTGAAGACTTCCTTTACATACATCTTTGCTACTCTGCGCGGAGTTCCGTTGAGGCTGTCGTCTGTCAGGTCAAGACCAAGAATTGTCATGATCTCACGAAAGTGTTTTTCAATGCGCTCGATCTTTTCCTCATCGTCCAGGTCAAATGCATCGGCACGCATCGGAGTTTCTGCAGATGTACCTACATGATCATCCGACAGTTCTTCGTCACCATCAGCTGGCTGGATATTCAACGAAATTCCTTTCTGTCTCATACAAAGTAATTTTCAATTCAAATTTAGAGTCAATATGCTGCCGTAATATTCTCCAGATAACAATGACAATATTTTCAGCAGTCGGGTTTAGTTCTTTAAAATATTCTGAATCGAGATTCAGGTTACGGTGATCGAACTTGTTCAACACATGGAGTTTCACCAAGTCACTCAGCACTTTCATATCATAAACATAACCCGTGGCAGGGTCAGGTTCACCGATCACGCTTACAATTACTTCGTAGTTATGGCCATGAAAATTAGGATTACTGCATTTTCCGAATACCTCTTGGTTCTTCTCGGGCGACCACTCCGGATTAAAAAGTCTGTGTGCAGCGTTAAAATGTTCCTTACGCGATACCTTTATCTTCATGTCATAAAGGTAAACAGGATTGGCATTAAAAGGTTCAGACGGGATTTTTTTATCCGGCTGGCAGACAGGGAAGGGGCGTACCTGTTAATGACTAAGAATCAAGAAGCCAGGAGTAAGAAGTAAGAAGCCATGCAGCGCTGCGTAAAGTATAGACAAAAGTTGTTATACAGTTACGGAAGGTAGTTAGCAATAAGGTGTTGATATATACTTGATAAGTATATAGATCAATAGTTCGAAAATATACTACAAGGTATATTTAAGGATTGAAATAATATACCGGTCCTGTGTCATCCTTACAACCATTCGGTACATTGAAGTCGGATGAAACCTGAACAGATTTGTGATTGACATGAACTATTTGCTGATCATTTTGGGTTTGCCCAAACACAGTCTGACCGCAAAATGCAAGTACCGTGAGTAATACTGCTAAAAGTATGCGATATTTCGGATTCAATTTAGTAAGGTTTACGGGTTAAACAGTGCTAATATACAAAGATGAAGTTATTATTCAAGAGAACTTTATCTTTGTTTTGATTATTAATTAGTTAGAGTGTTTTACTTAATAGTTGAATTGCAGTGAAATTCGAAGAAATAAAAGCCAAGCTGGAAGCTTACAAGGCCGAAGACAAGAAGCTGTTCACGACTTCATCGTTTCAGTCGCACAGCCTGGTATTGCTTCATATACTCAGTCGCATCGATAAATCTATACCGGTATATTTCATAAATACAGGCTTTCACTTTCCGGAGACGGTGCAGTTCAGAGACTATATAGGCAACTCGTTTGGTCTGAATATAGTCGATCTGAAATCAGACGTGCCCAAGTTTATGCAGC
This sequence comes from Flammeovirgaceae bacterium UBA5867, assembly GCA_002432545.1. Lineage (GTDB taxonomy): Bacteria > Bacteroidota > Bacteroidia > Cytophagales > Cyclobacteriaceae > Ohtaekwangia. The sequence continues at coordinate 80,609 of DJFR01000105.1, forward strand.
GCGATGCCGAAGGACGATTGCTCTTTACATCAGACCCTGACCACTGCTGCTATCTGAATAAAACACAACCAACGGATGCCATACTGCTTTCGCATGATGTATGGATAAACGGAGTGCGTGCCGACCAGAGTGCTGTACGTGCCGCTATGAAAGTAGAACAGCCGGCCAAGCATGGTTGCGTGCGCTTTCACCCGATGCTCGACTGGAATGCCAAGATGATCTGGCAATACCAGAAGGAATATAATTTACCCAAGCATCCGCTGGAAGAAAAAGGATATATCAGTATAGGATGTGAGCCCTGCACCCGTAAATTAGACCCCGAAATGCAGGAGCGTGAAGCACGCTGGTTCGGTATGAACAAAGTAGAATGCGGTCTGCATACAGATTTAATCAACAAGTAGTATTTCAACCCCATCATGAAAGTATTAGTTACCGGAGGTGCCGGATATATAGGCACTGAGTTGATCAGTGCGCTGATAGCGAAACCAGAAGTAGATGAAGTAATTGTATACGATAACTTAAGTCGGCCGAATTATAATATGTTTCTGGGGCTGCGCCTGCAGAAGCACATGAAAATAACTTTTGTAAAAGGCGAATTGCTCGATTCGCGGGCACTTCGTAAAGTTCTGAAGGGTGTAGATATAGTCTATCACCTGGCAGCAAAAGTTACTACGCCTTTTGCCAATGCTGATGCCCACTCAATCGAACAGGTAAACCACTGGGGCACGGCCGAGCTTGTATATGCGGTGGAGGAGAGTAACGTTAAACGGTTTATATATACCAGCAGCACAGGTGTTTATGGCTCATCCAAAGAAGCGGCCGATGAATTAACGGCACCGGATCCTCAAACACTTTACGCCATCTCCAAACTGCGTGGGGAAGAACACGTAAGAAGACTTTCTGAAAAGATCGACACCTATATAATGCGTTGTGGCAATGTATATGGCTATAGCCGCAGCATGCGCTTCGATGCTGTTATTAACAAGTTTGCATTCGAAGCGAACTTCATGAAACTCATTACGATACAGGGCGATGGTAAACAATCACGCACGTTCATCCATGTTGACATGCTGGCCCATGCGCTTGCCAACCTGCTAACAGCACAGCTTGCCAACGGTACGTACAACCTGGTAGAGCGCAACCTGAAAGTGATTGATATACTCGATGTATTGAAAGAACTGATCCCTCCGCTGGAATTTATTTTTATCAACCAGCATCTTCGTTTACACGAATTGAATGTTAAGGTAAATCAGCAGGTAAATGATATATTGGGGGTTGCAAATAACAGACCACTGAAGGAAGAACTGGAAGAGTTCCTGGCGAAGTTCAGTTATTGATCGCAGCGTTTTCTGTTTTACTAACCTCACTGCATGCAAAATATAGCTACTGTTATAATTCTGCTTGCCGTAGTCACTGCTTTGGCAGAGGTAACGGATAAGATCAGAGTACCGTATCCTATTCTTTTGGTTATAGCCGGTATCGCCATTGGTATGATTCCGGGTATGCCTTCTGTTTCCCTGGATCCGGAGGTTGTTTTCCTCATCTTTCTTCCGCCAGTGTTATACTCTGCCGCGTGGAATACATCGTGGCCGGATTTCAGAGCAGCGAAACGACCTATAACGTTATTGGCTATAGGATGTGTAATCTTTACTACCTGCGCAGTAGCGTGGGTAGCGCACCTGGTAATTCCCGGTTTTAATTGGGCCGAATCATTTGTACTCGGTGCTATCATTTCTCCACCCGATGCTGTAGCCGCTACGGCAGCAACCAAAGGTTTAAGTTTGCCCAAGCGCGTAATTACCATACTGGAAGGTGAGAGTCTTGTGAATGATGCAACAGGCCTTATCGCCTATCGCTACGCAGTAGCAGCCGTTGCTACCGGAGCATTTAATTTGTGGAGTGCGGGTATCCAGTTCGTTGTGGTGGCTACCGGAGGTATAGCTTTAGGACTGGCAGTAGGTGTGATCTTCAAATGGATCCATAAGTTTACGCCTGATAATCCTACAACCGATACGACACTTACATTTCTGGCACCCTTTGTTGCATACTTAGGAGCCGAGTCCATTCATATATCCGGAGTGTTGGCTGTAGTGGTTGCCGGTTTATATGTGAGCTGGAATTCCAGTGAAGTCTTTTCACAACAGACGCGCCTGCAGGCGTATGGCTCATGGAACACCGTTCTCTTCATTTTGAATGGTGTCATTTTTATTCTCATCGGTTTACAACTCCCCGAGATTGTCGGCAATATTGGAGCTAACTCTTTCTGGGCATGGAAGTATGCGGTCATCATTAGTATAGCGGTGATCATCGGTAGAATTATATGGGTATATCCCGGAACCTATATACCACGCTGGCTCAGTAAACGTGTTTGCGAACAGGAGCCCGATACAAATATTAAAATTACCACCATTGTTGCATGGTCGGGTATGCGGGGCGTTGTGTCACTGGCTGCAGCGTTGGCTTTGCCGATTACCATTAACGGATCAACTCCATTTCCGCAGCGTAACCTTATTATATTTCTTACTTTCTGCGTGATCTTCTCAACACTTGTGCTGCAGGGTTTAACACTTCGCCCGTTGATCAACTGGTTGGGAATTCAATCGGATGGAAAAGATCACCAGGACGAACAACGTGCACGACTTGTACTTGCTTCTTCTCTTATCGAACACATAGAAGAAAATTATGCATTGACGCTGAGCGATGAAGTGTTGAACCAGATCAAAACGAAGTACGAAATCCGTATCCAGCGACTGCGGAAAGATCAGACTGAACAACGTCTCAACGATGAGCAGATCCATGAATTTCACCGGCTTCAGCAAGAGCTGTTACATAAAGAGCGTGCAGATCTGATTCGCATGCGCAGGGAAGGAGCCATCAGCGATGAAGTACTTCGCAGAATTGAGTATGAACTTGATCTCGAAGAAACCCGACTCATGCTGGAGCGCAGCCTCACCTAATTATACCATTGACTTCTTCTATATAGCGTTCGTCAGAAATTGATTCTGTGCGGGTTGGATTTTCGTGTATTTGCAGCTCTGTAAATAACTCATATATAGTCAACTAACCCAAACCGAAAAAAGTATCGTATGAAGAAATTGCTGATCCTGGCATTGGCATTAGCGCCTCAGTTATTAATGGCGCAGGCAAAGCTTGTAGAAAAAGTTGAGAAGAAGGGAGACCAGGTTGTTATTCCCTATGAAAAGTATGTATTGCCCAATGGGCTTACGGTAATTGTACACGAAGATCACAGCGATCCGATCGTACATGTTGATGTTACCTATCACGTTGGTTCTGCGCGCGAAGAGATTGGTAAATCTGGCTTCGCTCACTTCTTCGAACACATGATGTTCCAGGGAAGTGATAACGTAGGTGATGAACAACATTTCAAGATTGTAACCGAGTCGGGTGGAACGCTGAACGGAACAACAAACCGCGACCGTACGAATTACTTTGAGACAGTCCCGAGCAACCAGTTGGAAAAGATGTTGTGGCTCGAAGCTGACCGCATGGGCTTTTTACTCGATGCTGTAACGCAGAAGAAATTCGAGATACAACGTGCTACCGTAAAGAACGAGCGTGGACAAAATTATGATAATCGTCCGTATGGATTGGTGGGAGAAACAATTGCGCGTAATCTATACCCGTATGGTCATCCGTACTCGTGGTTAACGATCGGGTATATAGAAGATCTGAACCGTGTAAATGTAGATGACCTGAAGAACTTCTTTCTTCGCTGGTACGGTCCGAACAACGCAACGGTAACGGTAGGCGGTGATGTAAAAGCAGCTGATGTAGTAAAGCTTGCTGAAAAATATTTCGGTTCCATTCCGAAAGGTCCGGAAGTTCAGAATATGAAACTGCCTGCACCGATTGTTACCAGTGATCGCTACGCTACATTAGTTGATAACTATGCACGTCTGCCACAACTCGTGATCACATTTCCGACCGTGCCGAGCTATCATCCGGATGAACCTGCACTGGATTGTCTGGCAGAGATATTAGGACAAGGAAAGAACTCTATATTTTATCAGCAGATTGTAAAAGATCAAAAAGCATTGAATGCGGTTGTGTTCAACACGACTACCGAACTGGCAGGTGAATTCAGACTCAACCTCACACCAGCTCCGAATGTATCGCTTGCTGAATCCAAAAAACTNNAAGTTTAAAGGAAGTGTTCAGGCGCAGTTGATCTATAGCCTGCAAAGTGTGTCGGGTAAGGTATCACAACTGGCGGCTTACCAGACGTTTACCGGTAATCCGAATCGCATCGGTAAAGAACTCGAAGCCTATAACAAGGTTACGAAGGAAGATGTGATGCGGGTATACAACACCTATATAAAAGGAAAATCGTCTGTTATACTGAGTGTTGTTACCAAAGGCAATGAAAGTAATATTGTTGCTGCCGATAACTATACCGTGAACAAGGATGGCTATAAATCTCCGGACTATGGCTACAACGGATTGAAATATACCAAGCCAACCGACAGCTTTGATCGTACCAAAACTCCGGGTAACGGACCAAACCCTGTCGTGAAAGTACCAGGCTTCTGGCAAAAAGATATCGATAAAGGTATACGTGTGATCGGAACCGAGAGTAAAGAGTTACCGATCGTTACGCTGTCGGTTACAATTCCCGGTGGACATTTACTGATGGCACGCGATACTTCGAAGACTGGTTTACCCAGAATTTTTGCTTCAATGATGAATGAAGATACCAAGACCTATACGGCTGAACAACTTCAGGCAGAGTTGCAAAAACTGGGAAGCTCTATAAATGGTACCAGCGGCCTGGATGGTATAACATTCAACGTTCAATCATTGTCGAAGAACCTTGATAAGACACTTGCATTGCTCGAGGAGCGTTTGCTGCGTCCTAAATTTACTCCGGAAGCTTTTGCACGCATTCAGAAACAGACGATAGAAGGTTTCAAGCAACGCAAATCACAGCCTGCTATAATTGCCAGCGAACTCTATACAAAACTCAACTATGGCAGTGGTAACATTCTCGGATTGAGTGATGTAGGATCAGAATATACCGTAAAGAATGTAACACTGAAAGATGTTGAAGATTACTATAGCAACTATATCACATCAACCGGTGTGGATGTTGTTGTGGTGGGTGATGTAAAGCAGGCAACGATTTTGAGCAAACTCGATTTCCTGAAGAAGCTTCCTGCCAAAGATGTAAAACTGGCAACACCTTCTAAAGCTCCTGCCATTGATAAGACTCGTATATATATCGTAGATGTACCGAAGGCTGCACAGACCGAGTTTCGCGTAGGCTACGTTACTGGTTTGAAGTACGATGCTACCGGTGAATACTATAAAACCGGCTTGATGAACTATGCATTGGGTGGAGCCTTTAACAGTCGTATAAACCTGAATCTGCGCGAAGACAAGGGCTGGACATACGGAGCACGCTCTGGCTTTAGTGGCGACAAATATAGCGGTGAGTTTGTTTTCAGTGCCGGTATAAAAGCTGCAGCAACAGACAGTGCACTGGTAGAGGTTCTGAAAGAGTTGAGCACATACGCAACGAGCGGCTTACAGGATAGCGAGCTTCTGTTTATGCGCAGTGCCATCGGGCAACGTGATGCGCTGCGTTACGAAACCGGTTTCCAGAAAACGGCATTCATCGCCAACATTCTGCGCTATAATTTACCCGGCAACTTTGTAGAACAGCAAAGCAAGATTGTAAGTACAATTCCAAAAGATGAATTGAACAAGCTTGCTGCGAAGTGGATCGATACTTCTAAAATGAATATACTGTTGGTAGGAGATAAGACTGCTATACTTCCCGGCCTGAAACGCCTGGGTTACGAGATTGTTGAGCTTGATATTAACGGCAACAAAAAAGGAGTGATCAACTGATCACTCCTATATATATACCTTGAAATGAAAAAGCGGGCTCGAAACCCGCTTTCATTTTTTATGAGCAATATTCATCGAATACTTCTACGAGGTGCTGGCCGATCATCTGGGCATTTCTGCCTTCAATGTGGTGGCGCTCTACGAAATGTACCAGCTCACCATCTTTAAACAAAGCTATAGCCGGAGATGATGGCGGGTAAGGCAGCGTATATTCTCTTGCCTTTGAAACCGCTTCTTTATCAACACCGGCAAATACTGTAGCCAGGTTATCCGGCTTTTTAGGAGATGACTGCAACGCCCACTTAACGCCTGGTCTTGCAGCACCGGCAGCACAACCACAAACTGAGTTTATCACCAGCAGGATTGTTCCTTTTTTGTTTTGAAGGTAGCTATCTACTTCGTCAGAAGTTTTTAGTTCAGCAAATCCAGCGCTCGTCAGATCGGTGCGCATGGGTGCTACTAATTGTTCGGGATACATAGTTTTATTGACAGTTAAATCTGATAGTATAACAAATTATAGAAATCCTAGTTCAAGTTTGGCAGCCTCGCTCATCATGTCCTGCGAGTAGGGTGGATCAAAGGTAATCTCGACTTTCACATCGTTGATACCTTCTATGCCTTTTATTTTTTGCTCCACTTCTCCCGGAATCACTTCGGCCGAAGGGCACGAAGGAGAAGTAAGCGTCATCTGGACATATACATTATTTACCGGGTAGATGTTGATCTCGTAAATCAAACCTAACTCATACACATCTACCGGAATTTCGGGGTCGTAGACCGTTTTAATGGCTTGTATCACTTTATCCCGAAGCTCGGGAATTGTGGTTTGCGATACGTTCAGATTTTCAACCTGCTCACTCATGACTTAACTTCCATTTTGGTTTTAAAAGCAAGCGCGTACAATTTCATTTGTTTGATCATGGCCGCAAAACCATTCGAACGCTGCGTGCCGATGAATCGTTCCATACCGATCTTGTTCATAAAGTACAGGTCGGCATTTAAAATCGCATCGGGTGTCTGGCCATTAAAGATACGTACCAGCAGACTTACTAACCCTTTTGTTATCGCGGTGTTGCTGTCGGCCGTAAAGTATATTTTGTTGTCTTCCAGTTTGCCGGTTAACCATACTTTCGACTGGCATCCCTTTACAACATTGTCTTCGGTTTTATCGGCTTCGGGCATTACAGGTAATTTCTGGCCAAGCTCCATAATGTAGAAGACCGTCATTTCCATGTCACCATCCAGCAACGAAAATTCACTGATGATCTCGTCTTGTATCTGATTGATCGTCATCGTTTACTTCATGAAGTTAATAACACGCTCGAGTCCTTCCACGAGCTGATCAACTTCTTTCTTTGTATTATAAACCGCAAAAGAAGCCCTTACAGTTCCTTCAATGCCGTAGCAAGTCATGAGGGGTTGTGTGCAATGATGCCCGGTGCGCACCGCTATACCGCGTGCATCCAGCATCTGGCCTATATCGAAGTGGTGTATACCTTCCACCGTAAAAGCCAAAACACCTACTTTGTTTTTGGCTGTACCAACAAGCTTTACCGATTTCAGTTTTGAAACACGTTCCGTTGCATAGACAAGCAGTTCATGTTCATGCGCTGCTATATTTTCTTTGCCGAGTTCGTTGATAAAATCGAAAGCATATTTATAGGCAACCACATCAGCAATGTTCGGTGTGCCTGCTTCGAATTTATAGGGGAGATCGTTGTATGTAGTTTTCTCGAAGGTAACTTCCTTGATCATTTCGCCACCACCATGATACGGAGGCATCTTTTCAAGAATATCTTTTTTACCATAGAGTATACCGGTGCCGGTCGGGCCATACATTTTGTGAGCAGACAGGCAGTAGAAATCACAATCCATATCCTGCACATCAATTTCTAAGTGCGCACCGGCTTGTGCACCGTCAATCAATACAACAGCACCAACGGCATGCGCCAGTTTGATCACTTCCTTCACCGGGTTGATCGTACCCAAGCTGTTGGAAGCATGGTTGATGGCAACAATTTTTGTTTTACCGGAGAGTATCTTTTTGAACGTATCCAGGTCCAGTTCACCTTCGGGCGTTACCGGAATTACCTGTAGCGTTGCTTTCTTCTCCTCGCATACAAGTTGCCACGGTACAATGTTCGAGTGGTGTTCTAAGCCGGATATAATAATTTCGTCACCTTCTTTTATAAAAGCTCTTCCATACGATGATGCCACGAGGTTTATACCCTCTGTGACACCTCTTGTGAAAATGATTTCCTGCTCAGACTTTGCGTTGATGAAACGCTGTGCTGTGTGGCGCGTCTCTTCGTAGGCTTTGGTTGCTTTCTCTGCCAGCGTATGGATACCGCGGTGTATGTTGGCATTGTAACCTTTATAGTAATCGATCAATGCATCGATTACTACCAGCGGCTTCTGCGAAGTAGCTGCATTGTCAAGATATACCAGGTCGCGGCCGTTAACCTGCTGATGAAGGATCGGAAATTGTTTTCGGATCGATTCAATATCAAGTTTACCGGCTATAGCAGGAGAGGAGGACACCATACCTAAAAGTTTTTATGTAATCTTTCGCTGATTACGTTGTCGAGATATTCTTTGATCACAGGGTGCTTCACGTTGTCGAGCACTTCGCCTGCAAAAGCGTAGAGCATCATGGCCTGTGCTGTTTCTTTACTGATACCACGCGCCTGCAGATAGAACAGAGCTTCTTCATCCAGCTGGCCGGTAGTACATCCGTGCGAACATTTTACATCATCTGCCCAGATCTCAAGCTGTGGTTTTGTATTTACCGTAGCCTTATCAGTCAGCAGTATATTTCGGTTTGCCTGGAAGGCATTTGTTTTTTGTGCATTCGGGCGAACGTAGATCTTACCGTTGAACACGCCTTTCGAGCTGCCATCCATAATACCCTTATACATTTCATTGCTGAAGGAATTAGGCTTACGATGATCTACAACGGTATGGTTATCCGCCAGCGTATCGTTCGCTAACAGATATAGTCCGTACATGTGTGATTCGATTCCTTCACCATCCAAAACAAACTGCAGGTTGTTTCGAACCAGTTTACCGCTCAGGGTAAAGGTATAGGTATTAACACGGCTGAAGTTAGTCTGGTATATTTGCGTAAGACCAAACTGATAACGAGGTCCGTTGTCGTTCTGTATCGAATACAAATTGAAACCTGCGTTCTCTGCTACAACGGCTTCGGTTACCGTGTTAGAGAAGTTAGCTGAGCCTGTTGAATCGAATTTCTCCAATACAGTCAGTTCGCTGCTTTTGCCTACAACAATCAGGTTACGATTAATGGATACTACCTGGCCTTGTGCAGCATCGTGTATATGATAGAGTATAACAGGCTTCTCTGCTACCGTGTTATCAGGCACGTGAATGAATACGCCATCCTTAAATGCAGCGGTGTTCCAGGCTATAAATGCATCCGCTTTCGTATCCGCATGTTTACCCAGGTGTTTCAATACAATTTCTTTCTTTGTATTCAGCGCTTCCTGCAAAGGAAGAACTGTAACTGCTCCAGTCGATTTGATCGATGAAGCTTCTTTTGAGTATACTCCGTTGATGAATACAAGTACATCGGCTTCTACTCCGGGAATCGCGTAAGCAGAAACGTCTGTATTTTTCGATACCGGATTCTGCGTAGCGAAGTTGAAGTTCTTCTCCAGCGATCGGGTTATCGGAGTAAATTTATACTCTTCGGCTTTGTTTGGAGGGAGACCGAGGTTACGAAAACTCTCCAGTGCCTCTTTACGCAGCGCGTGATCCGAAGATGCAGCATTCAGACTTTTCTCAATGCCTGATGCAATCTCGGTCGTGATATTTTTTTCAGATACAGCAACACTCATCATCCACGCATTAAGCTACTGAAACTTCATCCTTAATCCAGTCATAGCCTTTCGCCTCGAGCTCCAGTGCTAATTCTTTCGTGCCCGACTTCACGATCTTTCCTTTGTAAAGAACGTGTACAAAATCAGGTACTATATAATCCAGCAGTCGCTGATAGTGTGTTACTACGATCACTGCGTTTGACTTATTACGAAGTTTGTTGACACCATTCGAAACAATCTTCAACGCATCAATGTCAAGGCCAGAGTCGGTCTCGTCCAGTATAGCAAGCTTTGGTTCAAGCATCGCCATCTGGAAAATCTCATTACGTTTCTTCTCACCACCGGAGAATCCTTCGTTAAGCGAACGATTCAATAACGACTGGTCGATCTCAACAAGCTTCATCTTCTCACGCATCAGTCCGAGGAACGATACAGCGTCAAGTGCCGGTTGTCCGCGGTGTTCGCGAATCTGGTTCACAGCAGTTTTCATAAAGTTGATCGTGCTCACGCCCGGAATTTCTACCGGATACTGAAACGCGAGAAACATACCTTCGCGTGCGCGTTCTTCCGGTTCAAGTTCAAGCAGATCTTTTCCCAGGAACTCAACTTCACCTCCTGTAACTTCATATTCTTCACGGCCGGCCAGTACTGATGCAAGTGTACTTTTACCAGAACCGTTAGGGCCCATGATGGCGTGCACTTCACCAGGTTTTACTTCCAGATTTATACCGTTCAGAATTTGTTTATCTCCGATCTTCGCTTGCAGATTCTTTATTGTTAACATCGCTATATCTTCTTTGCTTTATATACTTATATACTTGGTGTGTAAAGGTTTATACTTCACACGTAAATTTATCCTACACTTCCTTCCAGGGTTAATGCCAGCAGTTTTTGTGCTTCAACAGCAAACTCCATCGGGAGTTGGTTGAGTACTTCTTTGGCATATCCGTTCACGATCAGTGCTACGGCAGACTCTTCATCTATACCGCGTTGCAAACAATAGAAGATCTGGTCTTCACCAATCTTGGATGTTGTCGCTTCGTGTTCGATCTTGGCTGAGTTATTTTCAACATCGATGTACGGGAAAGTATGCGCTCCGCATTTATCACCCATCAGCAATGAATCGCATTGCGAGAAATTGCGTGCACCTTCCGCGCGTTTCATAATATGAACTTGTCCGCGGTAGCTGTTTTGTGAATGTCCTGCAGATATACCTTTCGATACGATGCGTGACTTGGTGTTCTTACCGATGTGAATCATCTTCGTACCGGTATCTGCCTGCTGATAGTTGTTGGTAACGGCTACAGAGTAAAATTCACCCATCGAATTATCACCTTTCAATATACAGGAAGGGTATTTCCAGGTAATAGCCGATCCGGTTTCAACCTGTGTCCACGAAATTTTAGAACCATCGCCAAAGCAAAGACCGCGCTTCGTTACGAAGTTATATATACCGCCTTTACCTTCTTTATCTCCGGGATACCAGTTCTGCACGGTAGAGTATTTTACCTGTGCATCTTTCATGGCATATATTTCAACTACTGCTGCGTGTAACTGATTTTCATCACGCATAGGTGCTGTACAACCTTCAAGGTAACTAACATAAGAACCTTCATCCGCTACAATCAACGTTCTTTCAAACTGACCGGTGTTGGCAGCGTTAATTCTGAAATACGTTGAGAGCTCCATCGGGCAGCGAACACCTTTTGGAATATAGCAGAATGATCCATCGGTAAATACGGCTGAGTTCAGCGCAGCGAAGTAATTATCATTCACCGGTACAACGGATCCCATATACTTCTTTACCAGATCAGGATGCTTCAATACTGCTTCGCTGAACGAGCAGAAAATAATTCCGAGTTCGCCTAATGTCTCTTTAAAAGTAGTAGCAACTGAAACGCTGTCGATAACAGCATCCACCGCTACACCGGTAAGTCTCTTTTGTTCTGTTAAGGATATACCAAGCTTTTCGAAAGTCTTGATCAATTCAGGATCAACGTCCTCCAGATTTTTTGGAGTAGCTTTCTGCTTGGGAGCAGAGTAATAAATGATGTCCTGGTAATTAATAGGAGGGTAGGTAACGTTCGGCCACGTAGGCTCCTTCATTTTGGTCCACTGGCGGAAGGCCGAAAGGCGCCACTCAAGCAACCATTCAGGCTCGCTTTTCTTGGCAGAAATAAACCGGATGATGTCCTCGTTCAACCCTTTGGGAGCAGAATCGGTCTCAAAATTGGTGGTCCAACCGTGCTCGTATTCCTTGGAGGTTAACTCCTCTAATACCTGATTATCTTTACTCATTCAGTTCGTCTATTTAGACTGATTATAAACCTACAAAGCTATAACAAAAATGAAATTTTTAGGTTCTTAGGCCCGTTTATTTCCCCATAGAAGTTTTCTATCGCGTTATAGAATTCTGTATACGACCACCTGTGAATAAGCAACCCTTTAAAAATCAATAACATAAAAAATCCCGAAGCAAAGTTCGGGATTTTAATGCGTTGTCGTAAGGTTGAAGGTTGTTTAATGTCACTATAATTACTAGGTGAGATTCAGACTGCGATCGAGACTTTCTTCCAGGGAGATCATGGTCTCGGTTCGTTCAATGCCTTCTACTTGCTGTATTTTATCATGAAGCACCTGCTTCAGGTGATTGGTATCTTTACAATGTATTTTGGTAAACATACTATAGTTACCCGTTGTATAATGAATGCTGGTGATTTCGGGAATAGCTTTGAGTTTCGCCATTACCTGATCGTAAAGAGCACTTTTCTGCAGGAATATCCCGATAAAAGCAGTGATGTCGTACCCGAGCTTTGCGTAATTTACCTTGAGTGTTGTCTTCTCAACAATTCCGGCTTCTTCCATTTTATTCATGCGGACGTGGACTGTACCTCCTGAAACAAATGCTTTTTTGGCCACTTCGGTGTAGGGCTTCTTGGCATCCTGCATCAGAATCTCCAGAATCTTCAGATCCACATTGTCAACTTTATAATTTTCGGCCATATAGAAAACTGGTTTTAGTTTTAATTCAAAAATATGAAATAAAATTGAAAAGTATATAAATATTGATAATGTTTATTGATTCGAGCAGCAGTTTTGGTGTTACTTTGTTACATAATTTACAACGAGACAGAAACAAACACACGCGCTCTCACACACAAAAATAAACATCTTGTAGGGTGTTGAAACTGGCAGACAAGCCCTCCGGTCTCG
>DJFR01000257.1 GCA_002432545.1 Flammeovirgaceae bacterium UBA5867
CAATGACTCTATTTCATTAAATGCACAGCTCCTGAAATAGGTCTATCTATACATTCGTTTCGCAGGGTATAAAAATAAGTACCGAAAGAGAGATCTCGGCCGTTCCATGTGTTATCATAGCGCTCGGAATAATAAACTCTCTCCCCCATCTATTTACGACTTTAAGGCTCGAACCTTTCAACAATTTATCTACAACATGTTTAATATAATGATTGTACAAATAAAGAATTACTGCCTTAACTATTCGACTTCCAATCACTCTTCCTCTCGAAAAGATTCACGCAGTCCAAATGGAAATTGATCTATAGCCTCGGAGAAATCTCTTTTTGCTTGTGCTTTAACTTGTCCTCCTTCCAAGTGTTGCGTGAATCCGTAAAGGAGCCATGCGATGCTCACACGATTATTCAGATCAAGCGTAGTATCACTGACCATTGTTTTGAGGAGTTTACTGATAGCAGCACGGTCTTTCGATTCGGCAAGCGCCCGCGCTATGCGGGAAGGCGAACTATCGTAATGATGATCGCTTGTATTACTTGCCCGAAGACAGGAGCCTAGTAGCAAATCGATCGTATTAATATTCAACACTTCAAGTTCTCTCAGATAAGTCTGGCGCCCGGCCTGTGCGTATGATCCATCAGATGCGCGCGAAAAGTTATCATTCATAATATCGAGATGTGCCCGAAGAAATATATCCCATTGGTCTGCTTCAGCGGCAAGTCTGCATATCTCACGGGCATGTTTCCTTGGACGCGAATCCATGCTACAACGTCCTGTAACGCTGTAACTCCGTTTCATCTGCAATGCCTTTTGTGCAGATATATACCGCTCCGCGTAAAACTCAAGATCGTATGATTGAAGACCACCCGAAATTGCTTCGTCAACAGCAGCCTGCAGTAATTTTCTGTTAGCAACATAACGCATATTACTATCAAGTGTAGCGATGCGTATTTTGCGTGTTTCATGATACAACCGCGCATACTCTTCATATTGCACCGTATAAGAATCATAGTCTTGACTTTCTGCCGGCTTCTGCGGTACACCAGGATAATTGTCAACCAATGTGAAGAAGGCTGTTACACAAGAATCCTCTGGTAGCTCTTCAGTAATTGAATTCCATTGCCGCCTGGCAATTTTCTTCCTATCACCAATAAAGATATTGGTTGTTGTGTCCACCATACAATCTACGTACTGTAAGAGTGCCCCATAGCGGTCTGGTATTGCAATCTGTTTGAGTCCATCGAGATGTATAGCAGTAAACGCGCCTTCGTATTCGTCAAAAATTATCCACCCGCGTGTTTTATCAGTGCTGGTTGTTGCATCACAATACTCACTAAATTCCTTCGTAGGATGTAACGAGTAATAATATATTCTCGCAATACTGTCAGCATTAAAATAGCGGAGCTTGACCATCCAATGTCCTTCTTGTATTTCAGCAGCAGGGAACTGTTTTCTAAATTCTTCCAACCCAATATTGCGCTGCATAGCACCGCGGGCATGTGCTGTATTGCTAGAAACTGTTACCACAGCAGCCATGCCCTGTGGAAGAGCCAGGTACGTTTTTGCCTCGCAGTTTTTGTAGCGTAGGTGCAGTGAATCGATCAGGCGCTCTAACTTAGTCATAGTATGCTGATCATATATAAATCCGTTACTGTAGGTATCAAACTCGTTATGTTTCCTGATATCATCATCCAATTCACTCCAAAGTGAGTCATCGCGTAGTGCTGCATCTTGTCCACGGCACGTCATGAAAATTATCAATATCGATAATAAGCGCAGGTAGTAAAAGGCCTTCATACCAATGAAACGATTAGGGTTGGCAATAATTACAGAGGTATAATGCAATTCTTATATGATAGACACAGTCAGCGAGAAAAAAGAAATTATTATTCGCGAAGACTCGCACCGAAAAAAATATGCAAGCACTCTATCGCGACATCAAAAACTCGTCCTATATTTGCGTCACTATAAAATTTAAAAACTAAATGAAACCCGGAGTAAACATCGCAAACCAAAATACGCTTCCTAAATACGCCTCGTATTTAACGGGAAGAGCCGTTGGGTTTTACCCTGGGTATATGTATCGATAACATCACATTGCTGATGCATACAAGCCCCGGGTATACCAACCTGGGGCTTTTTTATTTCCTATGATAGTCACAGTATATATCATCTGATGAAAACACATTGGGGTGGCGCTACCATGTCTTTTCTGAACGATATATAGCTTACTATATCTAATACAATTATCAAACTCTTATTTAATACTAATGAAAGAATACCACAAGATTCAGACTGTATTTTTACGCAGTCCTGAAACTAACTTTAAGCAATTAATGGAAGGCCATTGGGCATTACCTGAATTTGAAACACTGAAAGACATTCCATGGACCTGGACCGAAAAGATTGATGGTACCAACATTCGCATTATGTGGAACGGAAGTGACATACGCTTCGGAGGTAAAACCGATGATGCACATATACCGTCTTTCCTGCTAAATGTACTGCAACAGAAGTTTACCACTGCAACAATGAAACAGATCTTTACCGATGCAACTGAAGTTTGTTTGTATGGTGAAGGTTACGGCAACAAAATCCAGAAGGATGGCAATCGTTACATCGCTCAGGGGACCAACTTCATTTTGTTCGATGTAAAGATTGGCAACTTTTGGCTGTCTCGTGAAAATATAGAAGACATTGCTGGCAAACTGCAAATTGATACCGTACCAATTATTGGCACTGGTACCTTACCGGAAGCTATAGAGTTTGTAAAGAGCGGCTACACCTCTACCATTGCGCACGACAAAAGCTATATCGCAGAAGGTCTCATCATGAAACCAAAAGTCGATCTATTTAATCGTCATGGTCAGCGAATTGTAGCGAAGATCAAATTCCGTGATTTCAAGCGGTAGATTCATTTTATATTTTTATCCAATCAACTGCAGGGGGATTAATCCCCCTGCAAAAAGATGAATAAATAATTAATCTTCAGGTTTATATTTATTACAATTGCCTATAGACTAATCAACATGAAGCAAGCTACACCCGCTACCTCTCAACAAATAATTTCTGACAAACGAAGAAAATACGAAATCACCGCTGTATTTCTGATGGGTATCGGCAAGATCATCTTTATGGATTTATTGCAGTGGAGACTTCCCTTTATAACCATCTCCATCATTAGTTGGATAGTCTATGTAGTCAGCCAAAGTAAACGAACAAATGGTATACTTGCCTATTGGGGATTTCGCACAGATAACTTCGGAACCGTAGCTCTTAAACTTTTACCCTTTGGAGTAATCGCACTTGTTACATTTTTTTTCATCGGTTATCAGCGCGGCACTATAAATCTGAGCTGGCATATTATTCCTATTCTTATCTTATATCCTATATGGGGCACTATCCAGCAGTTTCTTGTTGTCGGCTTGGTGGCAGGCAATCTGCAACACTTAAAAATAAATCGTCCAAGTGAAGCTTTTATCATTACCATAACCGCTATACTTTTTGCACTCGTACACTATCCCGACTATTGGTTGATAGCTGGCACATTCGTCCTGGCATTGTTATATACCTATATTTACCTCCGGGATCGGAATGTATACGTATTAGGATTATTTCATGGATGGCTTGGCGGATTATTCTATTACACCATAGTAGGCCGCGATCCTTTCACTGAAGTATTCGGGAGATTTCTTTAATTACCACACACCTTGAAATTAATTCTCTTGGCAAAAACCTATCACATGAAAAAATTATTTCTAGACGATCTCCGAACAATAGACATGGTATATGACAAATCAACAGAGAATGATTTTAACATTGTCAGAAGCTACGATGAATTTGTACACTATATACAAACCCATGGTCTCCCGGAATTCATCAGCTTCGATAACGATCTTGGACTCGACACCCATGGCGAAGTTGCTCCTGATGGATACGCTGCTGCTAAATGGCTGGTATATGAGTCGGGGTTAGATCTTAGTAAACTCACTTTCAAAGTTCACTCTGCTAATCCGGTTGCTGCTGAACAGATAAGAGGGTTGCTTACAAATTATATTAATTTCATCAGCACACGACACCATCCTATGTCAGGGGATTAATACCCCTGACAAAAAATAAAACTATATCTCTATAAATCTCTCAACCTGTATCTTCTTCAAAAAATACTCATCATGCGAAACCACAATCAATGTACCCTGATACTCATTAATCGCAGCTGTTAGAATTTCAAGGTTTTGAATATCAAGATTGTTGGTTGGCTCATCGAGCACAATTATATCGGGTGCGCGATTACCTATCGTTAAGCAGCAGAGCATCAGCCGCATTTTTTCTCCACCACTAAGAGCCTCGCACGGTTTGTCCCAATCTTCTTTTGGAAAAAGGAAACGATTCAGACGAATCTTTACTTCGTGTTCCAGCAGATTTGTAACGTTATACTCTTGCACCTGATCATAGACACTCCTCGAATTATCGATCAATGAATAATCCTGATCAATATAGATTGCTTTTACAACAGCGCGTTCCAGTGTACCAATATTTGGATTAAGTGCTCCGAGTATAAGTTTGATCAATGTTGTTTTTCCGGAACCATTAGCTCCCTTAATTGCTATACGTTCGCCACTTCTCATCTGAAAATCGAGATGCGCATTCCAGAGCAGTGCATTATGATATGTATAGTTAATCTTGCTGGCGGTTATCAATACTTTACCATAGTGCAGTAACGCATTATCAAGATTCATCTTCATCGTGTCTACATCCGGAAGTTCCTTACGAAGCTGATTTACCTCTTGCGCAATAGCACCAATCTTTTCTGCATGAACGCCTTTCATACGTGCTGTGCTTTTCTCTGCGCTGTTTCGGAAAGTGTTCATCATAATCGTAGGAAGTCCAGCCTTCTCTTGTTTTTTCTTCCCGCGCGCATCGAGCTTTTGTTGCCGCTCGATCGACTCACGTTCCACCTCTTTTGCTTTTCGCAGAGCTTTCTCTTTGTTCTTTAACTCCTGGGTTAGCGCATGGCTTTCAATCTGCTTTTGTTCGNNTATAAAAATCATAATTACCACCATAAACGGTTATACCATGCCTGCTCATTTCATATACCTTGGGCAACAAATTCAGTAATGTTCGATCGTGACTAATTACCACCAGTGTCTCGTTGGCAGAAGTTATATAGTCATACAAAATTTGTCTGCTATATATATCGAGGTGATTACTTGGTTCATCCAGTAAAACTATTTCAGGTTGATGAATCAGGATACCAGCCAGAAATACTTTTGTTTTTTGTCCGCCACTGAGCGAATGCATCGACTGATTCAGGTCAAGCCCTGAAAGACTCCAATACGCGAGTGCTTCCTGGCACCGTTCTTCGATCGACCAATCATTGTCGAGCAGCGCCAGATTTGCATCTGTTACTGCACCTCGTAATATTTCGTGCAGTGCCGCGAGCTTTTGTTCAACCTTCAACGCCTGGGCTACACTACAATGATTAAACTGTCCAAAGAGCTGAGGTATATAATAGGGTAGAGTTTCTGCTTTCACAAAACCGGCAGAGGGTTGTAACTCACCTGTTAATATTTTCAGCAAAGTAGATTTGCCAACACCATTACTGCCAATAAGCGCAATCTTATCGTGTTTGTTAATAGTAAGATTTATATCGGTGAATAATACGTCCTTGTTCGGATGTACATACGTAACACCTTGAAGCGTAAGCATAATTTCTTTCGTTAAAATGTGGATACTACAGGAGCCCGTGAATCAGCTCGCTGTTACTGAATAGAAACTGAAGGAAATTAAATCCTACACGCGGTGACGTTTTAATTGGAACGATGCAAAAATAAAAACTTTTCCCGTTAGCGAAAAGTCGCCTTGTCAGCGCATCGTGTTTGCTTTAACGCAGACATTAGAAAATAGTTCGCCAACACACGTTGATGCTGTTGAGGTATTGCTACAGACAAATGTAAACACATATTATTAGACACTGTAAAGGTTCGAATCTACAGGGGATGCTTCCCGGCATAATGTTTTCGCCTGTTGCATTATTCTGAAAGCATCAGAATATTTTCCACCATTAAATATTGAACTGCCATGAAATACGAACGCTATCAAACTTGCATCGATGCATGCCTGGAGTGTGCAACAGAATGCGAACACTGCGCTACATCTTGTCTCAATGAAAAAGATGTAGCAATGCTTACACGATGTATTCAACTTGATCGTGAATGCGCTGAAGCATGTTACGCGAGTGCACGTCTCATGGGAATGGGTGGCGAACATGCACTGCTACTCTGCCACGCCTGTGCCGAAATATGTGAAGTATGCGCAGAAGAATGTGAGAAGCATGCAGCGCACGGAATGAAGCATTGTCGTGTTTGCGCGGAAGCGTGCCGTCAATGCGCAGAAGAATGTCGCGCCATTACAGGTGTAAACGCATGAAACGATATATATAGTATAATAAAAAAGCCTGCTCGTCAAAAAGACTTGCAGGCTCTTCATTGAAAACAGTATCCGCAATTGTTTAACTTAAAACCTGAAAACCACCCCAGGTTTATTGCGGAATACTTACCACTCCCAGATCTGTTACTGAACCAATGGAAACAGCAACACCTGTTTTTTCTGTTGATTCATATCCGGTTTTAGGACTGAACTTCACCGTATAGGTTCCAGCATCCACAGCACGCAGTAAAAATTTTCCGGTTGCATCGGTATAGGCTGTTGCAACGGTATCGCCACTTGCACTTACAGCAAACACGGCAGGCGTTGCATCCAGTGGAGTAACTGTACCTTTTATAGCGCCACTTGTTGCTTCGCTCAACGTACGAATTACCGGTTTGAGACTATAGCTTCCGTTGCCCTCATTTACAATAGAACGGGCAGCATCGAAATCAAGCGTCATGCGATACGTAACGCCTTCTACCAGATCTGCCTGAACATTAAGCTTCAGCCCTGACATTTGTGCACTTGGAGTTGCAAGTGGTTTGGTAACACCATCAATCTTTACACTATTGTCATCTCCGAGAACCAGGCGTATCTGCGATACACGACCTGCCGGCAATTCAATAGACCCTAGTAAGGTATCAAGACCGTTGGTAAGCTCAAGCACGTTATATATACCAGGCTTAATGTCCAACGTCTGCCAGCCAGAATTTTGCTCGCCCGATGAAGCATGAATCTCTACTTCCTGAATATCAATATTCACTTCTTCATAATCGCCCGGAGCATCCGTTAACCGTATTTCCAGTTTAGCATTGGAGTCATCGTTACTGCACGCAGTTGCTAAAGCCGCTACAAGAAATAAATACATCAATTTTCTCATAATCATTTCAATTAATTGGTTTCAATACAAGTTTCTTTACCCCTATAGCACAAAGCCCCAGCCTCACCCCCAAGCGTTTCAACCATGATTTAACTTCGTTTATCGCTGATTTTAGAAACCGCTCACACTATACTGGTAGCCGCATTAACTACGGTAATCACATTTTTGAAAAAGCACTGTCGCATATTAAAATTCTGCCATGGGGGTTATTAAAATCTGGATTGTCTTCTAGCCGAATGCATCCGAAAGAAATAATTATGTGCGAACACGGAAATCACTTGATCACCAGGAAGATTGCGACCACCCTCTTTGCAAAATTTTTCATTGTGATGATCGTCTGCCTTCTGTGCTGGTCGTGCAATGATGATGGCCTTACCGGTATAGCAAACTCTACTGAGGTACATACTAAATTGTCGGAGTATACTATATTCCAGGGAAACCTGTCGGATCTGTCACCATCAGCAGACTTTAAAGTATATGAACTTAGCACTGAATTATTTTCTGATTATGCAGAGAAACAGCGACTGATAAGAATTCCCGAAGGGCATACATTAACATCGCGTAACGATGGACTGCCTGATTTTCCGGACGGAACTATACTCGTAAAAACATTCTATTATTTCAATGATAAGCGCGACCATACAAAGGGCAAAAAGATTATTGAGACACGTCTGTTGATAAAAGAAAATTTACGATGGAATGTAGCTACTTATATATGGAACGAAGAACAAACCGATGCCCTGCTGATAACCACCGGATTAAGCAAGACTGTTAACTGGATCGACTCGCAAGGTAAAGGTAAAGTTATTGCCTATCACATCCCTTCAAATCGCGAATGCACTTCATGTCATTACACCGGTGGGGCTATACTTCCGATCGGCCCTAAACTTCGTAACCTGAATGATGAAGTTGTTCGAAATGGAACAGCGATCAACCAACTCATGCATTTATATAATGAAGGTATACTGGATCAGGTTGATCATACTTCCATCTCTATATTACCTGCCTGGCAAGACGCTGACAAGTATACATTGGCACAACGGGCACGCGCTTACCTGGATATCAATTGTGCGCACTGTCACAATCCATTGGGTATAGCTTCCGATAACGGACTCAACCTGAGCTATGAAACAGATTTAGGAAGTACAAATATACCTGACAACAAGAGCAGAATTATTGAGAGAATGGAAACGCTTGAAATGCCTTTTATCGGGACGACAATGGTTGATGCTGAAGGCTTGCAACTGATCAAAGACTATATGGAGACGTTATAAAAAACAATACATGCAACACTGGCTATTTATACTCTTACTGGCTCCTGTTACTGCATTTTGTCAGCAGGAGAAATCGAAAGGATTTACAGCGGTTGGTCTTATGGGCTCATTAGACTATACAAACCGCACACTTGATTTCACCGCAGGGAATGAATGGGTGGCCGCCATGCGTGACAGAAATGAAATTGGTAACACCGGGTTTACAGTATATTCCCAGGTGCGCTATAAATTTAGTAGTCGCTGGCGTATTGAAGGTGGAGTTGGCTATATAAACAGAAGTTATAAATCAAAATTCGAAGACTTGCATTGGACATCAGACGATGCCGCGCTACCCGCCAGGAGCAGAACTATTCACCGTTTTAAGTACATCACGCTTCCGCTGAATATCAACTATAGCTTATATACTCACAACAAGATCAGGCTATTTGCAACAGCGGGAGTTGCCACCAACATTTTTCTGGCAAGGCGCACCAAAGTGCAATCAACGTTTACCAATGGAAGTAATAGCGATTATGCATTTTCAAAGCGAAGCGGCTACACTACATTCACGGCTACAGCAAGAGGTGGAGTTGGCCTTGATTACCAGGTAATGAAACGGTTTACCCTTCGTATCGAACCGTATTACCAACGTACCCTTCGTTCTATTACCGCTGATGATACAGCCAAAGAGTATATCTATGCACTTGGAATTGCTACCGGCATGTTTTACTCCTTTTAGATATATACTTGTCAGACTTTATTTATCGTGCTAATCGTGCGTCACTAAAATGCGCAGCGGCCCGAATCGACACAACGGATGGTCTATGCTTTTTTTTGAAGTAGCTCATCCAAACATCGTGTCCGCGTTTGAACAAGTTAATATTTTGTCGCAATTCGCCTCCGTCAATGTCGTTTTTCACCAACCCGTGCACCGGATTATTGTGCTATGTTTGTCATATCGAAACGAACGATACAACAACACGTAAACCCTTAAACAACTTATATTATGGAAACAACAACTAAAGCCGCCATTACTGTAGAAGCAACTATTAAAGCACCCGTTGAAAAAGTATGGACAATGTGGTCAGAACCTAATCACATCACACAGTGGTGCCAGGCATCTGAAGATTGGCATGCACCGTATGCGGATAACGACCTGCGCACGGATGGTAAATTCAAAACCACGATGGCCGCTAAAGATGGCAGCTTCAGCTTTGACTTTGAAGGTGTATATAGTAATGTAGAGACACACAAAGTAATTGAATACGCTATGGCAGACGGAAGAAAAGTAAAGATCGTATTCACTTCGAACGGTCATGAAACAAAAGTATCGGAGACGTTTGATCCTGAAGATACAAACCCTATCGAAATGCAACGCGGTGGCTGGCAGGCAATTCTTGATAACTTCAAGACATACGTTGAGACTAACGTATAGTTTCTGTCACTAACAATTTTATCAATGACTGTTTCGAAGAAGACTCTTCGTGTTTGTAAGAACGGACATCAATACTATAAAAGCAGTGATTGCCCAACCTGCCCGGTTTGCGAGGAACAACGCAAACCGGTAGCAGGTTTTCTTACTTTACTAGCTGCACCGGCGAGACGTGCATTAGAAAATGCCGGAATTAAAACATTGCATCAGCTTGCGCAAAAAAGTGAAACAGAAATATTGAAGCTTCATGGCATGGGTCCTTCTACTATACCCAAACTTCGTAAAGTCTTGCAAGTCGAAGGGCTTTCTTTCAAAGAATAAGCTTTAAGTATATCGTGTTGAATATACTATATTTCCTTCTCGTGAAGCTTTAGTCCACGTTGTAACCTGTTAATTGATTTAGCCATGCGGTCAACCTTCGTTTCCTCTCTTTTGGCAGAGTATATATACTCGATATAGAACTTACGCTCGCTTTCTGATAGCGAATTAAAAAATGCCAAAGCTCCAGGCTCATCCTCAAGACAAAGCAGCATTTCTCCGGGCACTTCCAATGGCTCATTGTCGGGATATAGAATTATATGAACTTTATCGCCAACATCTTTTTTTATTTTCTTTCTGATCTCTGCTTTTACCGGCAAGAATAATTTACCATCACCCATTGGCATCAGGTGGTATTTTCGTATTTCGTATCCATCAATTGTTCCGCGTACTTTCACCCAACCAAAATGAGCTTTTTTATCCTGCGGTATTTCGGGTATACGCGCAAATGTCCAACCGCCTTTGCTGTTAAATTTCTCGAGGGTATATTTTTTATTGATGAGGGGTTTCATTGCACAATGCAAAATACAAATATATCCATTGCCTTGGGGATTAAATACCCAGGCAATGGATAACAGACAGGACATTTTAGTACACTAACCTTTTGGCATCTTTGCCATGTCCATATATAGTACATTCCAGCGATGACCATCGGGATCAGAAAATCCGAAGGCATACATCCATCCCTGACTCTCTCCGGGTTGCGCAAATACTTTACCGCCTGCCGCTGTTACCTTCTTTGCAAGCTCATCTACTTCCTGACGACTCTCGGCATCAAACGAAAGTAAAACTTCGGTGCTTTTGCCAGTATCAGCAACTGCATTATTTGTAAATTTCTGAAAGATTGATTCTTCAAAAAGCATCATTACTATATTCTTGCTGCCAATCAGGAAACTCGCAGAACTATCAGAAGCCGGAGCTTTTGTATTAACGGTAAATCCGATTGCTGTAAAAAAATCTTTCGATTTCCTTACATCTTTCACCGGAAGGTTGATCCACAGTTCTTTTGTCATTCTAAACTAATTTTAAGTTGATCGTTGGGCTTGTACTATATATATACTCTATTATTTTTCCAGCAGCGAATCCAATCTTTCAAAACCTTCGCGTACACCACGTTCCATTCCTGATTGAACCATACCATCGCGATCGGCTACCGAACGGAATACAGACTGCATTGTAACTTTCGTTCGGTTACCCGGCAATGATTCGAATATCGCAGAATCTAAACTAACATGACCGCGTTCCGGCATTCCTTCAAACTCAAAAGTCTGGATGATACGTTCCGGAGCATGCACTTCGTGTACAGCACCATTAAATACATATTTGCCATTTGCATCGGCATGCGTATATCGGTATGAACCGCCCGTACGAATATCATACTTCTCGATTTCCATCTTGAGACCATGTGGTCCTAACCACTGCGAAACAAGTTTAGGATCCGTAAATGCTTTGAATACATCTTCGCGCGGTGCATCAAATTCGCGATAGATAAAGAGCTCCTGTTTGCCTGGCTCGGCAACCACTTTGAGCTGGTTTTTAGTTGCTGTTGTCATTTTTTTGTTTTTTTAGTTGGTTTCATTTTTCGTAACAC
>DJFR01000278.1:0-6686 GCA_002432545.1 Flammeovirgaceae bacterium UBA5867
TTATTCTTCAGGGCGAGTATATTCTTCTTGCTTCGCGTTGTTTTATAGGCATAGTATAGCAGCGCAATTACCAGCACCAGTAATACAATACCGGCTGAAAGTGAATAGGTGAGAATATTCTTGCTCTGCATTTTTGCCTGTTGCAGTTCCTGTTCTTTCTTCAGCAATACAATTTCTCTTTCTTTTTCATCGAGGTTGAACTTGGCTTTCAGTTCTTCGAGATTGGCCCGGTTGGTCTGGTTGTTCAGACTATCCGCCAGGCGGTTATATAATTTCTGATAGTTAAGCGACACTTTATAATTCCCCCGACTCTCTTCGATCGAAGCCAAAAGTTTACTGGCACTCAACATGGGCGATAGCGCTTTTACTTCTTCACCACCTTTTAACCCATACGTTGCATACCGGATAGCCTCATTTACTTTACCCTGATTTTGTTTTACCCGTGCAATGGCTACATAATTATTGGCTTGCGCATGTATATCTTTTGTCTTCAGGTAAATACTGTCAGCTTTAAAGTAATAGAGAAGCGCTTCATCCCATTCTTCGTTGTTTTCAGAGATAGAGCCGAGGTTGCTATAGCTTCTCGAAATACCATACAGGTTATTGCTCTTCTCCTTGATCTTTAAGGATAAAATGAAATACTTTTTGGCTGAAACGTCATCGCCAAGCTCCTGGTATATAATGCCAATGTTATTGAGGGCATAGGATTCACCTTTCTCATCGCCCATCTTTTTAAAGATCTCCAGCGCCTGTTTGAAATAGTCGAGCGACTTCTCAAAATCTTCAGAGTTAGCATATACAATACTAATGTCATTCAATGAATTGGCAATCTGAACATCGTCTCCGATCTCGCGGTATAGCTTTAACGCATCGAACATATCGGTCAATGCGTCCGCGGCTGTTTCATCATGATCTCTTTTCAGTCGACCGATTTGAAGCAATGCATCGGCTTTCCCTTTGGTATAGTGTATGGCGTTTGCTTTGTCGAGGCTGGATTGCGCATAGTACATGGCCGAGTCCGGAAGAAAACTCTGGTACTTCATGGATAGCTCGAACAGGATCTTTACCTGTTGTGTATCAAGTGCTGTCTTTTTTAACTCCCGTTGAAGACTGTCAATACTCTCCAGCTTCTGACCGCTGGCCGGGATCAGGTAAATATATACTAGCGCACAGACAAGAATACTTACAATTTTACGTTTCATTCAGGTCTGTTTAGGCGACACAAAATTCGGGGCGTATCATCGTTGACAACAAATATATAAGTTTATTACCAAACGACTTATAACGAATAAAAAAACAATGTATTCATTTCACAACCCGTATGCATGTTAGGTTATTCACGTGCCACCATCCAATAGGGTGTATAGTCAAGTATACTACGCCTGCCAATAACTGATGATCTGCAAGGCCAGTACAAAAACAGACACTACCGCCATGAGACTGATGATGAGGAAGGCAATACCTTTTCCTTTAAGTTCATCCTGAACGGACGATTGCTGTATTTCAAAAATTCTGAAAAGCGTTTTGGTAGATCGCCAGGAGAATACACAGAACAATGCGAGTGTAACAAATATACCGGCCAGGCGGGCAGCCGCTACATCCGCGGAGATGAGATAACCGATTACCAGGGAAATGCACCCCGACATACCACCGGAGATAAGTGCGGTCTTTGCTTTGAGGCCGATGAAAATTACCGAGACAATACCGCAGACGATTAAAAACGAACCGTAGAAATACAGGAGTGCTGAGAGCGTGTTGTGATTCATGGAATTATATATCGGCTATAAATATAAGACAGGCTTTGCAACGAAGCTGATAAACACCTGTAAATCTTTTATACCCGCGTACCGGCCGATGCGCTGTAGAATAACAGCATAAAAATATTCATATTTGCCAGTTCATGACACTACTCGAAGTATCGCAGATATCAAAACGTGCCGAAACGGAATTTACGCTGGAGACTATAAGTTTCTCACAACGAAAACTCCAGAAGATCGCTATAGCGGGCGAAACCGGATCGGGTAAAAGTACATTGATGAAGATCATTGCCGGATTGGCCCAGCCCGATGAAGGACAAGTAGTGTTTGAAGGAAAAATCATAGAAGGTCCGCAGGATAAATTGATACCGGGCCATCCCGGTATATCATACCTGTCTCAACATTTTGAATTACCCAAGTTTCTGCGCGTTGAACAAGTGCTTGCATACGCGAACACATTAACCGACCGGGAAGCCAATACTATATATGAAGTCTGCGAGATTACACACCTGCTGAAACGTAGAACCGACCAGTTATCGGGTGGCGAGCGACAACGTATAGCACTTGCCAAGCTACTGATTGCATCACCCAGGCTTTTATTATTGGATGAACCGTTCACGAATCTGGATATGATTCACAAGAATACCTTGAAGGCGGTTATCCGGAATATTGGTAAAGAACTGAAAATTACCTGCATGCTCATTTCGCACGATGCCGTTGATATACTCTCATGGGCAGATCAGATCGTAGTAATGCGCGATGGTAAAATGGTACAGAAAGGAACACCGGAAAAGATATACCGCCAGCCTGTTAACGAATATGTAGCCGGGCTGTTCGGCAAATATACCATCATTGATCCGAGACAATCACCTGAGTTTTCAAAGCTTGTAAAAGCTGATACCAAAAGTAAACGTCTGTTTATACGTCCCGAGCATGTCAGTATTGCGAAGCGGTCAAAAACAAGTATAGCCGGAAAAGTGAGCAGGATTAATTTCTGCGGAAGTTATTATGAATTGGAGGTAGCGATTGCCCGGGATCATATTATCGTAACAACTCCGGCTTGTTCATTAAAACAGGGCGATGCCGTATATATATCATTATCAGAATATTTTTTACTATAGCCCGTCAGGCAGTAAGTAATTCCGCACGATAATATCGTTTGTAAAAAATAAGATAGGCGAGGGGCAGATTCAGAAATACAAGGAGTTGCAAGGCATTAAACAATATCAGTATAAAAACAGCAACCGAAATTCCGGTAACACGCCAGAGGTAACTGCGCATCGTAGTTTGCGTGGTTAAAAGTAATATACAACGGAACAACATCAGCATACCCAGTGCAAAAAGAAACATCAATAAAGTTGTAAACGCAGGCAGTGATACAAACAACACCACAGCTTCCGGTAACAACAATAAGATATATACCAGCAAGAGATTGCTATATAGCTGTGTGCGACTTACGGGGAAGTTACGCGCAAACTGAAGGTATATCTGCTCGAACCGAAACTCCTGAAACGCAAGTACAGCATGCGCCAGGCAAGCCAGCAACATCACAAAGGCCGCAGCACGAAGATCAGCTATATCCGCAAAGAAGTAAAACAAGCTGGCAATGCTTAGCACCGACATAACCTTTGTAACCAGGTACGTGAGTTTAAGTTGATCCGCAATATGATACAGAAATAAACTAAACGAAGGCTTCACCCAGTGGCGAGTTAGTTGCAAAACAAACCCGGGCTTGACCTCCTGAAGCTGATTTACGCGGATGGTATATATACCTGCACTGAGCAATATGAGCATGAATATATAGCCCATCACGATAAAGGGAGTGAGGTAATAGTCATACACAAACCCTACCGCCAGCGCCACAACCGCATAACCGATGGCAGGCAGCAATATAACGGTTTGCACCACAACCCAGCTTTGAAATTGTTTTACCTTAGAAAAGGATGTAATGCTATAAAATAGGAATACGTTACTCTCCTGCAGCAACTGGCGTTGTATATACTGCCAGCTTTTGAATGTATAGACAAACCAAACTATAAAAACAACGACCATCATAACGGGAGAGCTCAACAATGATAATGTAAAGACCAGGCTTTCGGCAATCCGATGTGCCGGGAGCAAGTGCGTTTCATTGAGCGGTATAATAAAGATACAATAACAGACTACGGTACCGCACAGAAATGCGAGCAGCCCGGCATGTACCCGGTAAAAACCGGTGGCGAATACTTTCAGCAATATACGGGTAAGCGCTAACGGCATTATATATAGGTTACCGTTTTCTGATCGACCAGTAATACACGTGCAGCAGGTACCGCAGTTGTCTCGAACGCCTGGTGCGATGACAGCAGAAATGTTGTTCCGGATTGTTTATGCCGCTCGGCAATCCAGGTATATACAATGGCAAGTGAATCTGTATCGATCGTAACCAGTGGCTCATCCAGGAGAATTACATCTGCATTACCCAGAAACGCCAGCAACAATGATAGCTTCTTCAGCATGCCGCTGGAGTATATATGAAGCGGTTCGTTGATATAGGATTGCATATACATACTTTCGATGAAGTATGAAGCCTGCTGTTGCGTTGCATCTTTGGCTGCTGCAAACAGCTTTACCATTTCCATACCGGTAAGAAAACCGGGAAACACAGGGGCTGCTTCAGCAAAGCTTACCCGCTTCCGGTAGGCCACAGGTTGCTTTTGTATGCTGGCATCATGTATACGTATATCACCGTGAAAGGGAAGAACACCGGCAATGGTTTTAAGTAATGTACTTTTACCGGATCCATTTATACCCTGGATCCAGTAAATTCCATTTTGCAGTTGAAGATGATCGATCTTCAATACCAGGAATCCATTATACGATTTACTGAACTGCTCCAGGTATAACATGAATACGCTATATATACATTATTGTTAGTGTACACTGCGCAACCGGAATTACAATAACTGAACGGATTAATTTTATACCTGCCGGATGAGCTCCGGAAAATTGGCAACTACTTCAAGCGATTGCTTTTGATATTGATGCGGTGAAAAACCGGCAAACTCCTGGAATGCTCGAATGAAATGAGACTGATCGGCATAACCGTTCTCAAACGCTATATCTGAAAGCTTGGTATACCGGTTACTTCTCAATTGATGCAACGATGCCTGGAAGCGACAGATCCGGGCAAACAATTTAGGACTAATGCCTACACACTCTTTGAATTTCCGTTCGAGGCTTCTTTCTGACACCTGTAACCGCTGCTGAAGATCACGCAATGAGACACTGCCCTGGGATGCAATGATCTCGGTGATCACAAAGTGTATAGCTTTATCGGTCTGTACATTGTTCTTCTGTATCTGTAGAAATAAGAATGATGACAGTATCTCTACCTGGTCATGTATCGATGATGAGCTTAGTAATTTATCGGATAACGGAACGCCCTGTTCTTCTGACAATGCATTCAGATCGATACAGGTATCTGTTAATTCATTTGCATTGAAACCAAAGATCAGCTTCAGCGCATTGGGATAGAAGCTCGCACCCAACGCATGGAATTGTCCACCGGTGCGGATCTCGCGCGGGCGTGTAGTCTGTCCGTATAAAAACAACGCAGGCAGATCTTCCTTTACTTCATCATAGAAACTTCCTTTCTCCGCCTGTTGGAAAATAAATCCCGGACAACCATCCGCCACTGGGCCAAAAGTTTTCGGCACCGTGCCATCGCACGTATTCTCCAGTGTCCAGAAATACCGGACATAATTCTTGATATAGCCAGGGGGTTGTATCTGATTGTATCGCATCGTGCTGCATGCCTTTGCTTTCCTGTAACGGATATTCCGCTGAATTGTATTCATGGTTGTTACAGAAAAGCAAGGTGATGCAAGTTGTCACCTTTCATGCAAACTTACCAGCACCATGCTGCTAAATTTTAGTAGGACAAGCCCGGTGTCTTCCGCAGGTAACGGTTGTCGGTTAATTGTTTTAACATAAAATCAGCAACATCAGCCCGTGATATTTTCAGGGTAACATTTTTAGCAGTTGATGAGAAGCCATGATGATATACTCCCGTGTGTGCTCCATCGGTAAATGCTGCGGGGCGTACAATAATCCAATCAAGATTACTTCGTTTGATATAGTCTTCCTGTTTGCCGTGGTCCGCATACGCTTCACGCAACAGCATACCGAACATAATATACTTCCAGAAGAAATTGAGATTACCGCGACTGTCACCAACGCCCAGCGAAGTCTCACAAACCAAACGCCTGACACCGGTTTGTTCCATGGCCTGTATAACATGACGGGTTCCTTCTGACCGAACATTCCCTTTCCGACCTGCACCCAGCGCACACAACACAGCATCATGTCCCTGCATGGCTTTAACAACCGATGTTATATTCATAACATCACCTTGTGCTACAGCCAGGTTGGGATGTTTGATTTGTAATCTGGCAGGGTCGCGCACAAAGGCAGTTACAGTATGTCCTGCATCTAACGCTTGTTTTACAAGGTGGGTACCAATGGTGCCGGTTGATCCGAAAATAATAACCTTCATAAGAATTAATTTTTTATTCAAAACTAGGTTCCTGTCGTTGGCGAGAATAGAACAAAACCGACAGGTATATATTTATTTTAAAATTAATCTTCGGTCCGCGACAGGCATGCCACAATCACCAGTACAACGGACAGAATAGACGCCACGGTGCGGATCATATTGAGTGTATTCCAGGGTTTCTCAAAGGCAAGGCGTTGCGCAGCTATTTCGACAGATGAAGCTGTAGCCAGCGGAAATGCATCAAGCGATTCGTTCAACGGTACATTACCAAATATAGTAACAGCAAACACACCTGCGAGGTAAACTATAGCGGCTGCCACCAGCAATACAAACCGTGCTGATACCGGTGTTGAATAAAACATATAGGCACTGAGTGGTAACAACAGCACATT
>DJFR01000278.1:6789-6946 GCA_002432545.1 Flammeovirgaceae bacterium UBA5867
GCAGTAAGGATTAATATCAGGTTCGCAGGAGTTATCATAGATCGCGTTTTTATGGTTTGTTGATTTAACAGGTACATAGGTATATATATAGTTATTCTTTCACACGGAGACTTTTGATATAAAGCATTACTTGAGATATCTCATTTATCGAAAGCTT
>DJFR01000037.1 GCA_002432545.1 Flammeovirgaceae bacterium UBA5867
AGAAAGAAATTTTTGCAGGATCCTGTTTGTCATTGCTGGCTGCTAACCTGCCGATATCGCAGTGGGTTCTTTGCGAGCGCGATCATGAGCAACTATATGCGCTTCATCATCGCATCGACCGTTATTTCCGTAACCGGAATGTATTGATACTGGATGAACCCATCGATCAGCTTGCTGATAAACTTCGGTCTGCTATTCCACAAACAAAAGGAAATAAAAAAGCAGTGCTTTGCCTGGTCGATCCGTTTTCATTTGAAATTCCATACGCTCTGATTGATAAACTTGCTTCGTCCGGTTTTAGTTTCCTCATGCCATTTACCTGGATGATGAATCAACGGATGAACTATGCTTTTTACCTGGAAGAACATCGCGAACAGTTAAAACGATACCTCGGCATTGCCGATCTGCAGCGACTTTCCATCGTGCAAAGCAATCAGCAGTTCTACAAACACATGGTGCGCATCTATCAGAATAACATGCTGGTGCTGGGATTGAACACGGCATTATCTGTACATAAACTCGATTCCCGGTTGATGGAGTTGCCTGCGTACGATATCGGCTTCTTTTCTAAAAAATTCTCAACCAAAGCTGTGCTCAACGAAGTGCAGGAAAGCGAGCATGTGCAGTTTGAATTATGGTGATGAGTACAGAGTAGCAGTATTTAGAAATTCATATTTTGTATTTGTATCTTTGTATCCTTATGATAAAAATCGGAGAAGTTCTTATATCGGATGATGTTGTAGAAAAGGAATTTGTCTGCAACCTCGAGAAGTGNNAAAGGTGCGTGCTGCGTGGAAGGCGACTTTGGGGCACCATTGAATGAAGACGAACTCGACACGCTGAAAGAAATATACCCGATTGTAAAACCGTATCTTACCAAAGAAGGAATCAAGGTAATTGAAAAAGAAGGTACGCATACAACCGATGATGATGGCGATTTATGTACGCCTGTAATTGATGGACGTGAATGTGCGTATGCTATCTACGATAAAAAAGGAATTCTGAAATGCGGCATCGAACAAGCTTACCTCGATGGCAAGATCACCTGGAAGAAACCTATATCCTGTCATTTATACCCGATCCGTATCACCTCCAAGAAAAATTTCGAAGCACTCAACTACCATAAGTGGCACATCTGTTCACCAGCCTGCTCGCTTGGTAAAGAACTGCAAGTGCCTGTATATAAATTCCTGAAAGCTCCACTGATCCGTAAATACGGAGAGCAATGGTATACGGAGTTAGAAGAAGTGATTGAAGCGTTGCCAAAAAAGGAGAAAGTAAAGAAGGTTAAGAAGAGTTGAGGCGCGGTAAGGGTTAATCGTTAACCGTTACACGTTAATCGTTAATTGTTGGAGTATATCTTTATTCAGGATAAGGGTTGTATAAATCGTAAAGTATTTCCGTCCGGGTCGGATACATAGAATTCACGTCTTCCCCACGTTTGGTCAAGCGGACCTTGATGTACAGGTGAATCTTTCTTTGAAGATGTATCCAATCCGCGTGCTATATATTTTCTGAATAACTCATCAATATTATCTACAAGCACATTCGCTGCTATACCAGATTTTTGATCGCCTTCAAGGCTTGTGAGCATCAGTGCAGCATCACCGTGGGTTAACACTACGACAATGCCATTCGGTGAATCACCTGGGTATAATGTAAAGTCAAGAACCGTGGTGTAAAAGGCTATCGATTGCCTGATATCTGCGCAACGAAACAGGGGAATCATTTTCATAAGTCGATCTTTTATGGAAGGTAGTGTTTTTTGTCCGGGAAGTTGCTGTAACCTCCATGTTCATGTTAGCCGTTGGAAGTGAATTGGTATATACCGCGCTGATTTGTAATCTATAACTGTAGACAAAGTCTGTAAATGTTGAGACATCTCGGGTTTGAAATAATGTGAACTGTTTTATTAACCTAATTAATAGCACTATATATCTATATAATTACCGGGTTTTGTGTTACATATTTATACTATAATAATGTTTGGTTACGTATGAGGAGCAGTGGATATATAGGGCAGGTAAGCTGATCGCTACATCGGAATTTATTACTTGTCTATGAGTAAAATTTTTGTTCTTCTTCAAATCTTGTTCTGTGTTGGGATAGGGTATGCACAGCAAAATAGAATTGATAGTCTTAAAAATGCAGTAAGAAAAGATAACGATGCAAGGGCTTATGTGGCACTGGCGTTAACTACGGCAGATAAGGATTCATCGTATCTGCTGCTGCAACGTGCGTTGATCTATGTGAACGATCCCGCTCTTGAAGCAACTATATATGCGCATATTAGTCAGTGGGAATTGGATAAGGGGTTCTACTCGCTTGCTCAAAAATCGGCTTTTAAATCCCTTGAGGTTAGTATAGCCTTGAATGATTCTTCAAAAATATCGCTATCATATAAACTGCTTGGTCTCATTGCCATGAATACAGGACTATACGAGAAAGCGATCGATTACAATCAGAAGGGAATTATTTTCTGCGGCAAAACAAATGTAAGGACTCTGGCTGCTATATCAAATAATTTAGGGTTGACTTACTTTCATGCGAAAGATATATACAAAGCAATTGCACTTCACCAGGAGAACAGTGCTAGCGCAGCTAAACGGGGCGATTCAATTTTAATGGCCGCTGCGCACAACAACCTCGGCACCTGTTTCCTGCAATTAAAAAATTACGATAGTGCTTTCAAACACATCTCGCAGACGCTGCGAATCAATACACTCATGAAGGATAGCAACGGACTGATGTATGACACCAAATTGATGGGGGAATATTTTTATCTTCAGCATCAATTTTCAAAGGCAAAGTCTTACTTCTATCAATCGTTAAGTCTCGATCAAAAGTTTGGTCAATCAGATGATGTGTGGAACAGTTCGGAGCTTCCTCTGTGTTACGAGGCGATGGAAGATATATACTCGCATGAACACAATGCCGATTCCGCCCAGCATTTTAAAGATAAAATATTGTCTTATTACAAAGAGCTTTTGGATAAGCAAAAGCAGAAGAGTGCAGGTTTTGTATTCTCAAATCAGGAGGAACAGTTAATGGCTATTGCCGAAAAACAAATGCAGATTCGTAAAGGCCAGACACAATATTATGGTATTGCGCTGGCTCTTCTTTTATGCATTGTGGGCTATTTTATGCTGACACACAAAGATGCTCAGCGTAAATATACTCCCTATATTTCGATGGTAATTCTTATACTCACATTTGAATTTCTTCTGATCGTTCTTGATCCATTCATATCCAGGATTACAAACGATGAACCATTGCTGAACTTTGGAGCCAATGTCCTCGTGGCGATGTTGCTTATCCCCATACAGAAATTCGGTGAGAACCTCTTCAAACAGTTTGCATTGGATGTTAAGCTGAAAAGGATCGAGAGCTAAATTCTGAATGCTGCTAAAGCTCCAGGCCCAGCCTGCGCGAAAGATCAGAACTGAAAATATTGTTCGGATCATACTTGCGCTTGATCTCCAGCCACTCTCTATACTGCGGATACATCGCTTTGAAAGTGGCTTCGTCCAGGTATGCATCTTTTCCTAAATATATACGGCCTCCCATGGAGAGTACCATCTGATCAAGTTTCTGTGTGAAAGACTTAAGTTGATCTTTGATCGGGAAGTCAATGGCAAAAGTATATCCTTCGAATGGGAAGGAGAGCAATCCACCTTGTCCTTTGCCAAACTTCTTTAATACATTTAAGAAAGGCACACAATCACTCTGTGTTATCTCGGTAAGTATCTTACGAATATTCTCGCGACCATTCTCCATCGGTACAACAAACTGGTATTGTATAAAGCCGCGTTTACCATAGCCGCGATTCCAGTTGTTGATCATGTCTAACGGGTAAAAGAATTTGTCGTAGTGAGCAATAGGTTTACCACCCTTCTGCATGATATATAGGGCCGTGTTGAGTATTTTAACAGAAAGTGTATTGAGTGTAAAACTCGGTAAGTAAAACGGCACCGTAAGCTTTGCTTTCTTGCCAAGCTTTAAAGGTTCTGATCGCAGACTTGCAGGAAGATCAGCAAGCTTCGCGTGATTACCCATGGTTAAGACACCACGACCTAGATCTTTACCGCGTGCCATGGAATCGAGCCACGCAACGGATGAGCTATAGTCTTTATCGCTTTCATCGATAGCGTCAAGCATGGCATCCAGATTTTTAGCAGGCACAGCTTTCTGTACAAAATACGTTGTCTCAATTTTACGAAGCTGTATACGCGCGGTAAGAATGGTGCCGAGTAAACCGAGTCCACCGAAGTTTGCCCAGAACAAATCGCTGTTCTCGTCACGACTTGCTTTCAGCACGCGACCATCGGCCAGCATAATTGTAAAGTCGTAAACACAATTTACAAAAGAGCCATCAGCATGATGTGCTTTACCGTGAACATCATTCGCGATAGCACCACCAATGGTGATATATTTTGTTCCTGGAGTAATCATCGGGAACCAGCCGCGAGGTGCCAGGTATTGAATGATGTCTTCCAGGCTTGCGCCCGCTTCACATTCCAGTATACCTTTTTCCTGGTCGAATGAAATGAAGCGATTGAACTTCTCCATCTTGATGATGGCGTGATTCTGATTCGTGGCCTGGTCGGCATAACTTCTTCCCAAGCCGCGGGCAAGAGGTTTGTCGAGTCTGAGTGTTTCCTTTACATCGCTGAGCGAGCGCGGATAAACAACTTGAGAGGCATGGGCAGGGATATTTCCCCAACCAGAGAGGGTTTCTTCTTTAGGGTGCATACTTAAAACTAACTTATAGACAGTGCGAAAATAATAAGTTTATTCCGATTGATCGCGCTCATGTCCAACATGAACTTCCGCTAACGATCTAAATTCACTGGGAGTCATGCCATCCGACTTTTTAAAATGTGTATAGAAGGACGACAAGCTGTTAAAGCCGCATTCAAACGCAACGGCCGCTACCTTCATGTCTGATGTACGCAGTAAATGTCTTGCTTCTGCAAGACGCAATGAATTGATATACTCCGGAAAACCTTTGCCGCTTTGCTGATTAATGAGATGAGACAGTTTGTGTGGATGTATACTCGTTAATAATGCCAGCTTCGGCAACGTAAGCTCCGGGTCTTTGAATAATTTCTTCGAGAAGATCTCATCGGATACTTGCTGGAAAAGCTGGTGAGTCTCATCGTTATTTGTCTTTTGATATTGAGCAATCTTTTTTGAGACAGGCTCGAACAACTCTTTATAAAAACGAATGCTCAGAAAGCTGATCAGGTATATCATAACGGAGAACCCGATCGAGATGCCAATGATGCAGAGGTAGTTCATTGAGAAGCACGAAAGTAATAACACAACGGTACCGATACTGCTCAGCAGCGCATAAAGCCACCGTTTGTTGAGCATCGGTGATGAACTGCGACTTACGATTATAAATCCGGTTATCGTGTAAGCGAGAATATATAAACCAATCCCCAACAGGTGAAGTCTGCAAATATTCATCTGGTACACCAGGGGCAGAAATGGCGGAATAAACTGAATGAGCTCCGAGAGTCCTGCTTTATAATTTGGATTTAGAAATACGCGGCAATATAAAAGTGTAAGCGGACCAATCAGTGCGAGCGAAGTAAGCGATATACTGTTGAAGTGAACTGCGTTGCTCTCGTCCAGGAAAAGATACAGTGAATCGGCCAGAAACAAGATCAGGAAAAGATTCACTGCAACCAGGATCAGGTTAGACGTTGCCTTTCGAAGTCGCGAGGTAAGCACATACATGCTTAGAAACAGACTCTGTAAAATGCCGTAGCCTCCGAAAAGAACCATGATCGCTGATGTCATAGGGATAAGGTTTGCGTGGGTATACGATTCAAACGGAATGAGGTTTTGATAAAAATATGTCTTTTTAACCTTGAAATGTATTTCAGGTTTATAAATCCGGAAGATCGGAAGCTCATAAAGCCACTGCTTGCACTAAAAATTTTTGATTATGCAGAGACTGATCGCACTGGGATGTTTATTATTCATCCTCACTACACAAACTACGTTGGCACAGGCCACGCTGACAACCGGGTTGCCACATCCGGCTCATGAGACATTCGGATTTTCCATGAACCAGGCGAAAGACCAGGCCTTCTATGTTTGGTCACGGGGCGGACGTGACACTATGAACATCTATAGCGTTGTGAAGAAAAAAGGGAAATGGCAGAAGCCGGTGCCTGCATCTTTTTCTTTAAAGCCGGGTGTGTGGAAGGACATTGATCCGTTTATTACACCGGACGGGCAACAGGTATATTTTCAATCCAACCGCCCGGTAAAATCGGGAGGGACCGTCAACAAACAGTTCGATATCTGGATGGTGTCCAAAACACAAAAAGGATGGAGTGAAGCACGTCATCTGGGTAACGTTGTAAACTCCGATAGTTCAGAAGCCTTTGCATCGGTAACGCGTGATGGCAAGCTATACTACGGCTCTATGCGAAAAGAGAGTTATGGCAAGCTGGATATATTTTCATCCACGTTAAAGGATGGTGCATGGCAACCTCCGGTGAATACCGGCATGATGATCAACACCGCGCAACATGACACAAATCCATTTATAGCGCACGATGAAAGTTTTCTTATCCTGTCTACAGAGACGGATGGAAATTATGGTGACAACGATCTGTATATAAGTTTTAATATACATGGACACTGGACGAAACCGTGGAATCTTGGCAGTAATGTAAATTCTTCTGTATCTGAGTTCTGTCCGTTTATGCTGCCGGGAGAAGATACACTATATTTTGCCAGGCTGGAGAAGGGGAAACGTTTTAATGAAGACCTGTATAAAGTATACCTGCCGATACAAACGTTGAGACAGTTGGTAACAAGCAACGCTTCTATTTTTGAGGAGGGATTGATCTCCACCGGTAACACCATGAACACCGCATTTGACCCCGATGGAAAAACGGTGTATGTAGCACGATCGAACAGTAGCCGGTCCGTTGTAAAGATATTTCAGTCGCGATTTATTGATGGAAAATGGTCTGAGCCTGCGCTTGTGCCGTTCTCGCAGAACTTCGCATATACCGGGTTACCCTATGTAACAGCCGATGGCAGTAAGATGCTATTCTCTGCCAATGGAAAATCAAAAGACATTTGGGTAAGTGATAAGACAACGAACGGCTGGGGTGATCCTTATCCGTTACCGGGAAAAGTAAACACCGATGAACATGCTGAATACTTTGCTACAATGACGAATCGTGGAACGCTATATTTCTCATCCGAGCGAGGCGACAGCAGGTGCGATATATACCGGGCCGAACGTGTTAACGGTGAATGGCAGCAACCGGTGCGGGTGGAGGGTATAAACACGAATGCCTCGGAGTCAAACCCGTTGATCGCTCCCGATGAAAGCTATATGATCTTTATGGCAGATCGCCCGGATGGATTTGGAGGGTATGATCTCTATATCAGTTATAATGAAAATGGAATGTGGGGTACTCCGCTAAATCTGGGTCCCGAAATAAATAGTGATGTGCATGATTTTCAGCCGGCACTGAGCCCGGATGGTAAATACTTTTATTTCACGCGTACACCCTGGCCGTCAGGTTCCGATAAACGATACGGTCGCGAAGATGTATATAGAATTGATGCACGTGTACTTCCGCTGAAAAGAAAATAACGGTATTCCTATAGTTTCGGGGCAAGCCACAAAAAGCCCAGACTTAGTAAAAGTGTGAGAAAAAAGATCAGCGGTGATATAGGTGTATACGCTATATATTTATTATCGCTGATCTCTTTTTCTTTTGTACTGTGTTGTTCTGAAAGATCGATGAGATTAGCAGCATGCAAGGATTGCCATGCGTTATCAGGAGATACATAGTAGGGGAGTTGTACGGAGTCTCTTGTACTAAGTATATGCCACCCTGCATTACCGGCCCATGTAGTAGTATGCCAGATGTTATCGATGCGGACATCTTCCGTGAGTGGTAATGCAATGCTATCATCTTTCAGTTCCGGTGTAGCATCGGTAGAAGTCAGTTCAATGTCTACAGGTTGATGTGTATATATAGGGAATGGACTTTTGATTTGAACCGCATTGGCAACGGACCGTCTGCGCGCGATTTGTTCCAATACGGGCGACCAAAGTTTGCTATAGCTGATCGTATCTCCCTGTAAAATGAGCGGATAGGTATTTTGTAGTAATTGAAAACCTGCCTTGCCGGAACCTGTATACGCGAACCCTGCGAGTGTACCTCTTTTGTTTTGAAGGATACTTTGCAAAGGAGAACCACCATCTGCAAGTGAAAAAGGTGCAACGGTAAGGCTGGTTGTTTTTCCGGAGGAGAGTATAATGTTGGTGGTGTCCGTTTTTAATGAGACAACTTTCCACGGAATAAACTTGGTAATATTCCGGTTGCTTCCGGCATGTTCATGCATGAGTACAAGTAAGCCTAAACCACTTTCGATGGCCTCTTCCAATGCTTTGCTTTCTGCTGAGGATATACTTTGCAGTGTTTCGGAATCAGTAATAACGAGATCAAAATCAGCGAGTATCTTTTTGGATAAAGCACTTATCGAAACGGAAGGATGGTTGATGTACTCGTATCGGAATATACTTCGCGACAATTGGGAACGTAGTACTATGCTATGGTTTTTGCGTGAGAGGAAACTCTTTAAGTATTGATTCTCGAACGTAGGCTGCTGTTGTAAAAATAATGTCTTGTAAGGTGTATTCTGGTGAACAACGATTGGTAATGGCTCATGCTGTGTTTGATCAGCGCTTTTAACCATGAGCTCATATAGAAAATTGCCTGCCTGTCGCGGTGTGAATGATAATCTAAAAGAATGCACTCCTTTACCTTTAAGTTTTACAGAGTCATCAATACCTGCCGGTGATTTTAATTTTATAGTCACATTGCCGTCTGTTGGCATCGTGTAATTTCCTTTAATTATACTTTCACGATTTGTGTATATTTGATAGGGTATGTGTATAGCTGTAATGCCGATCGGTAAATTTCCGGATATATAGCTTGCTGAAGAATTCTTCAGTTGTTTCCATGCGAAATCCGGCAAGCCGTTGCCTAATACCAGTCTGATTTCTTTTTCAATGGATGTAATGTCATTTACTGAAGCAAGTTTAGTGGATCTGCTATACGTTTTCGCATCGGGCAAGTGATAGAATTGCAGATTGTTGTTTACTTTGTACAAACTATCGGCTTGTTCTTTTTTATAGCCATCGGTAAGTAATACGATGGAGAGTTCTTTTTCGGTTTTAAAAGAAGGTCTCAGAAACAATGCAGCAATGGATGTAATCACAAACAATGCAGCGATCATCCGTAAAAACCGGAAGCCTATATCTCGCCTGTACTCTTGCCAAAGAATAAATATACCGGGTAAAACAAGTATAGCGATGAACCACCATCTGTCCAGAAGCGGATGTAGTGTTAGTGCCTGATCAGTCATGAGTGCGCAGGTTTTTAATAAATGCCTGATCAAGTTCGTGCAACGTACGTGTAGAAGCAGCCGGAGCGTTTGTAGCCGCGGGTAATGCACGCCACAGCGATGTCTCTATAGCTTTCAGTGCGCTTCGCTGTTCAGCAGGTTTTACTTCATTCTCGGTAAGAGCACGTATCAGGGATAGGCTTTTTAAATATAGCCCCGGCTTTTCAATGGCCAGCGTGCTTAATTCCTGACCGGCCTGTGTTAAGTTCTTCTTCATCTCATCATCAACGTGTAGGCTATCCGGTGATAAGGCTGAAGCGATAACTTGCAATGCCTTCCGTATAGCCGGGTAATTTTCACTACGCGCTGCAGTTGCCAGTGCTGTTGCACTTTTTACTTCACCCAAATCTCCCGTCATGCGTTTCTCTTCTTTCAGTGGAGGTGGATCGAAGCCTGTACGGTGCACATAGATACGCGAATCCTGACTTATCTCTTTCAAAAGTTTAAGTGCTTTGTACTGGAATGGCAGTGACTTCTCCGGTTCATACAACCGCAGGTGTAGCTCGGCATCCCACATGATGGTGAGTGCTGCTTTTAGTTTGGCACGAATGGATTGTGTAAAGAAAGTCGCTTCTTCTTCGCTGTCGTGTTCATGTACAAAGCCTGCCGGTATACCGTTCTTGTCTGCTTCACCTTCTTTGCTTTCTGCATGGTGATGATGATCATGACCACCTTTCTTCTCTTCTACAAGATTGTGCTCATTCTCGGTATCATGAACGTGACCATACTTTTTCGTGATGTCCTCTTCTTCATGATCGTGATCTTCCTCAGCAGGAT
The DNA here is from genome assembly GCA_002432545.1 of Flammeovirgaceae bacterium UBA5867. Classification (GTDB taxonomy): domain Bacteria; phylum Bacteroidota; class Bacteroidia; order Cytophagales; family Cyclobacteriaceae; genus Ohtaekwangia. The sequence goes on from DJFR01000037.1 coordinate 10,234, forward strand.
TTTCCTGTGGCCCTATACCAGACTCAAATTCTTCTCCTAAAAATTCTCCGTACCGTAAACGCAAAACTTTTTGATCGTATCCTAGTTCATTACTCTTCGATTGGAAAGTTTGTTTGGTGATCTGCTTTTTCTCTTTCAGCAATTTCTCCGTGTCGATGATAATTTGTCGCTGACTGCGGAAGTAGTCGGGCATCAAATCAACACCAAGGCCATCGTCTACAACGGTCTCCTGTTTCGTAGTGTCGCGCAGCGATATAAAATAAGTCTCGGTGCGTGATCGATTCGGTATAGGTTGTTTTGTGTCGAAGGTAACGACATAGAAATATAGTTCGTCACCGGGTTCCATGCCGAGTCTGGCGAGATTCAGCTTACGCGTTGCATCAATATGTTTACCGCGAATGGTTGCCGGTTTTTCAAACAAGAGTTTATCTTCTCTGAACTTTACAGACTCACCACTTCCTTTACTTACCGTTGCTATTATGTGCGCATTGTCCAATCCGTAATCATCAGCAAGTGTGGCGTGTACATCTACAGTAGCGCTATTGCTGAATTCCAGTTCGGTAAACTGGTTAAGTTTGTGTACAGTAATTACCGGTGGCAGATCTTTAATTACTTCCAGTTTATAGAAGTCGGAGTGTTTGGTCTCACCTTGTTCTGTTGTCCATGCTAACTGGTAGAAGCCTGTTTCATTAATGGTTTTTCGTAAAGAATATATACCTGTGCTCGAAGCCTTCAAGGGTATATTTTCTTTTCCGGAAAAGATCAGCGATGGATTTTTTACACCGGCTGTAAATTCCACTGTCCATTCGATGGCGCTGCCTTCCGCAAAAGTTAATGCCCACGATGTTGTATGCTGCGCTTTTAAATTTGTATAGGCCGGAGGCGTGATGGTTATATTGGTCTGCTTTACCTGTGCAGGGGCAATGATAGTTGCAGCCGCGTTTTCTGTTGTTCCTGTCGATTTTATTTTGCTCCCCTGATGTGTAAGCAAGGGTGCGAACGAAGTAAGCGTAAAAGAAGCAAGTATACTGACTGCAAGTATACCCAAAGCTTGTAGCAAGCGGTGCGGCAACCGGATGGAAGGATATAGGGCTTCAAAGGCTTGTGTAGTTCGTATTTTTTGAAGCTGTTGTAATCCGGTGAGTTCTTCGTTCTCTTTCAGTAAAAGATCACTGCTGTTTTGCAGCGATGGGAAATGCTGATTGAGATATACAGTAACTTTATAGGCATTGAGTTTAAAGAGCTGGAGCTGTTCGCAGTGAAGCAGAAACAGAAGTATACCACCAGTAATACTCAAGGCGAGTGATCCCGCCAGTGAGACATGGAATATATAGGGAACGATAAATGCTATCAATGCCAGTGCCAGCGCGAGAACAAATGCTTCACTCATGCGCATCAGTTTATACTTGCGCAATAGGTGGTGGAGGCGGTATCGTGCGTAGCGCTCGTTCATTGGTTGCGTTTATACGCCAGTAGTCGTTCTGTTAAAAGTATGAGTGCGATCAATACGATCAGGTATTTATCCAATGGCGTTGTTACCATAACATTTCCGGAGGCAGAAAGATTTTGGGAAGATGTCTGTAAAAATGCTTCCGGTATAATGCGTTGGTCCGCCCGCATAGCTTCTTTTTCCAGTTTGTTGTTCTGTAGTAATGCTGTTGCCAGTGTAGTGGTGAGATGTTGCTGCAATGCGTTATCGATGTTTAATCGTTTCGCGAGTGTCCAATGCTGAAAAGGCGTTTGCGATCCGCTTCGACAGAGTATAGTATTTGCCGGGGGATTGTTTTTATAAGTAATGATATTGCAGGTGTCAGGGTATGGGAAAGGTTTATTGGATAGCCAGATCATCCAGTCTGCAGGTGAATATTGAAAATCAGTTGTGCTCTTTACAGCTGTTTTAATTTTAACCGCAGGAATATGTTCGATTGCCTTCAGCGAAGCTTCCAGGATCGTTGCATCAAACTGAAAGGATTTATCGTATGCTATGGTTACGTGTATCGTGTCCGTTGTGGTGAGGGAAACTGTGTCGTATAAAGTCTGTTGAGCAGGAGATATAGCGGTTGTTTTATATTCATATATAGTGTGCTGGGCATTGCTTTTCGCTATCCTCACAACAGCAGAGTCAGATTTATACCGGGCAGCCATCACGGTAGTTTCTTTTGGATCGGCATCAACCGTGATCCATTTAACGGGAGATGGAAGTATAGCGCGTTCTCCTGTAAAATCTTTCACGTAACTTCTTGATACGATAATTACTTGTTGTGCCTGTGATGATTTTAACTGATCGAGAAGTGCCCAGTAATTTTTAGTACGGTGTGTAGTGGTGTCGTCTTCAATAGGGAAGCCCGGGGCAAGATAATGTGTTTCGTAGCCTGCAACGGTGAGGCTGTCTGTCAACGCATGTATAGCTTTATCTTTTTGCAGGCCCGGCTCAATCACGAGCCATTTCTGTTCTTCGGTTGTTGCATGTTTCCATTGCAGACCTGCGAGCAGTAGCACGGTGAGTATAATTAAGATGCAACGTATGATCAGCAACCGTACTTCATTGAGGCGGATGGCTTTGAATTGTTTGGTGCTGGACTCATCCAGGTGGCGCAGGCTGCCTATATAAATTACTTTTCCTTCTTTGCGACTGAGCAAATGTATACCAACCGGTATAACTAAACCGCTTAGCGCCCAAAGCCATATCGGGTTTATAAACTGCATCAGCGCGCCAGTGTTTTTCTGATCTTTAAAAAATTACGCAAGGTAGTTTCGAACGGCTCGTTGAGATTTACCAGTTCATAACTGATCTGTTTCTCCAACATCCAGTTACGAGATTGATGGATCCATTGCTGTACCCGTTCGCTATACTGTTTTTGCTGCGCCTGTGTTTCTACTTTGGTGCGCACTTTCGTCTCAAGGTCTTCAAAAGTATAGGAGCCTTTAAAGTCCAGGTTCGTTTCGTGCTGTCCCATTACATGGAATACAATTACTTCGTTGCGTACGGTTTTTAAACGTGAAATGAAACGAAGCAGATCATCATTTTCATCGTACAGGTCGGTAATGAAGATGATCATTTCCTTTCCGTGATGATCGTACAAATGTTCAAGTCCGTTGCTGTTACGCCACGTGCCTTCGCTTTTTACTGTAGCCAGTGCATGCAGAAAGCGCATATACTGCTGCTGTTCAAAGCGCGGTTGTATTTCTGTAATTTCTTTTTCGTTAACAGTATATAAACCAAATGCATCACTCTGTTTGCGGGCCAGGTAGGCGAGGGCCGCGATCATTACTTTTGCATATTGAAATTTACTCAGTCCGCCTTCGGTATACATCATCGAGTGACTTGCATCCAGCATAAACTTTACGGTGATGTTGGTCTCGATATCAGCCTGCCGTATATAGTAACGGCCGGAGCGTGCATACATTTTCCAGTCGAGCATGCGCAGGTCGTCACCAGGTTCGTAACTTCTGTACTGACTGAACTCCTGCCCGGTACCTACACTCTGACTTTTATTACTGCCGCTCATGAATCCTTCCACGATCACGCGCGCGATCAGCTCCAACCCGTTTACGGTGTTGATCACTTCCGGCTTGAGTAACGATCGTATCTCTGGATTCATCTTCGGGATATAGTATATGTAGCTATAACGACTTTGCCTGCGTGCGTACGTGCTCCAGTAAATGTTTGGTAACCAGGTCGGAGGTAACACCTTCTGCTTCTGCTCTGAAGTTCATGAGTATACGGTGGCGAAGTACCGGATAGGCTACACGCTCAATATCTTCTGCGGTAACAGCAAAGTTACCGTGCAGCAAAGCGCGTGCTTTGGCTGTCATGATCATGGCTTGTCCGGCACGCGGACCGGCTCCCCAGCGCACCCATTCTTTTACATACGGTGTGCTGGAGTCAGGACGCGTCAGGCGTACTATACCGGCAACGCGCTCAATCAACTCGCGACTGATATGTACTTCACGTACCAGTCCCTGTGCTTCTTTTATTTCACGGCCTTCCAGTACTTTGTTGATCTGCGTTGTTTTTCTTCCGGTAGTCGCTGCGAGTATTTCTGTTTCTTCTTCGGCCGTAGGGTAGCCTATTTTAATATATAGCAGGAAACGATCGAGCTGTGCTTCCGGCAGTGGAAATGTACCGGCCTGTTCAATCGGGTTTTGTGTAGCGAGTATAAAAAAAGGTTTCTCCAAGGGATAGGTTACACCTCCGTAGGTTACGGAAAACTCCTGCATGGCTTCGAGCAATGCTGATTGTGTTTTGGGAGATGTACGGTTTATCTCATCGGCCAGTATAATGTTGGCGAAGATGGGACCTTTGTTGAATTTGAAAAAACGTTTGCCCGTAGTGTGGTCTTCTTCCAATACCTCCGTACCTATAATATCCGAAGGCATTAAGTCGGGCGTAAACTGAATACGTCTGAAAGGTAAATCTATAGCTTCCGAGAGTGAACGGATCATCAGCGTTTTCGCAAGACCGGGGACACCTTCCAGCAAGGCATGTCCACCGGCCAGGAACGTAATGAGTAACTGATCAACAGTCTCACTCTGCCCGACAATTACTTTCCCGATCTCTTGTTTCAAAGCACCGAGCTTGTCGATGATGCTCTGCACGGATTCCTCTTTCATTGTGTTTAGGTGTTTAGGTGTGTTTTTGTTGTGTTTACGTGTGTAAGTGTGTACGTGTTTATGTGGTGTTGTCTATAGCAATATTTATACTTCTTACTCCTTACTCCTTACTCCCTACTCCTGTCTTCATCTCATCAACGCATACATCACTATATTTACACTGAACCTGGTGTTATCAATTCTATAGAAGCGTTTGTTTCGGAAATCGTAGTCCCACTCGCAGCCGTAGTCTTTGTTGCTGTAGAGTATACCGATTTTGCCGTTGATCTCGATTGCTTTCAGGTAATCGTGTACAATGTCATCGCCCCAGCCATTTAATTCCTGTGAAGTGGTGGGAGGTCCCTCGAACTTGAAGAACATGGAATATAGCGGGTGATTGTTGGGAATTTTCTTCAGGGCATTCGATCCGAAAATTACTTCCATCTGTGATTCGAACGATTTGGCAAAGAGTCCATCGATATCATGGTTGCAGTCGTCTACAAATACAAAGCCTCCGTTGCGTACATATTTTTCGAAGTTGGTTCGCTCTGCAGCGGTGAACTCTACCAATTTATGGCCACTGAGGTAGCAAAACGGACAGCTGAAGATCTTATCGCTGCTTAGCGGAATTATATTCTCCTGTGTATCTACCTTCAGCGTGGTATATTCTATCAGGGAGTTCAACACATTGGAAGGCATGCGCTGGTCTACATCCCAGTCACCTGACTCATATTGAAGGCGCGTAAAGAAAAACTTGTTAGCCGCGTACATAGCGTATCAATGGCAAGTTCTTTTTTTCTGTGAAACGAAAAAATAAAATTATATAAGTGGATACTGCAACGAGTTCGAAATGCTGAAAATGAAAAGTCCCCGGGCATGCCAGGGACTTTATCACATGTATAGCTTTCAGATCAGATTGCGTCTGATAAACTCGTGAAGGTAAAGTCACGGATTTTCATCGGAGGAATCAGGTAATTATTGTTTGATTCCACGCTTACCGTACGCTCTGCTTTACCGAGTTCCTCGAGGTTGTTAAGCATGATGATCGGACTTTCGTTAAAGCGGAAGTTCTTGATCGGGTGCATGATCTTGCCATTCTCGATATAGAATGTGCCATCGCGTGTTAACCCGGTGAGCAATAGTGTCTGCGGGTCTACATCGCGTATATACCACAGGCGTGTAACCAGTATACCTTTCTTCGTTCCGGCAATTAAATCCTGTAATGATTTTGTGCCGCCTTCCATAATGAAGCTGTCGGGAGCCGGTATAGCTTTAACGCCTTTCTTTTGTGCCCAGTAGCGTGAGTATGTAAAATTCTTTACAACACCTTTTTCGATCCACGTTGTTTTCTCCTGTGGGCGACCGTCACCATTCCAGGTGCTTGTTGGTAACTCCGGGTGCAACGGATCCGAATATATAGTTACCCGTTCGTCCATCAGCTTTTCGTTAAGCCTTGTTTTACCACCGGCTTTGCTAAAGGAACTTCTGCCTTCATCGGCTTGTCTCGCATCGAGGTCAAAGAGTATACGCTCGAGTAGTACAGCGGCTGCGGCAGGTTCGAGAATCACAGTATATTTACCCGGCTCGATTGCTTTGGCTGCTGCCGACTTCATACTTTTCTGTGTAGCAATGTCGGTTGCTGCCTTGGTATCAAGTTTTGTAAAATCGTTATAGCCACGTGTTGCATAGCCTGACCCGGTTCCATCAGGCGTGCGTACAGTAACGGAGAAGTTTACATTCGTGAACGTATTATAGGCAAATAAACCTTTCGAGTTCATCATGGCTGCAAAGCCTTTGTTGTCTTCCATGAAACCTGCCGCTACCTGCTTGTTGTCTTTTGATACCTGCAGGCTTTGCGCGACAGCATCGGTACGTTGCTTCGGTGTGATAGCTGCAGTAGCCGGTACATAGGTGATCGAGTCGGTATATTTCTGCGGCTCAAGGAACGGAACGAACTCCGGATTTTCCGGTGCAAGTTGTGCGAGTTCTTCGGCACGTCTTACTACTTTTTCAAGGGAGGCGTCATCAAACTCGTTGATGGTAGCGGTACCCAGCTTTTTACCAAAGGCAGATGATACTACCAATGTAGTCTGACTTACGTTTCCGCTGGTGGATACAGCGTTGCGTGCGTACCGGATGTTACCATTATCAACACCGGATATATTTACCTCGCATTGTTCTGCTTTGGAATAGCTCAGTACTTTTTTCAGTAAAGCCTGTGCTTCATCTTTTGTAAGTATAGGCATAGTATTATCCGATGTTTCGTGATGTGTTAATAACGTTTATTCCTTTAAAGTGTGTGGTAGCCGAGCCATGCGATACAGCACTTGACTGCATCGGCTGACCTTTACCATCGAAGAATGATCCCCCGAGACGATAGTCTGATTCATCGGCTACACCGCCACATGCATTCCAGAACTCCTGCGTGTTTGATTGATAGGCTACATCTTTCAGCATACCAACGATCTTGCCGTTCTTGATCTCGTAGTATAACTGGCCGCCAAACTGGAAATTATAGCGTTGCTGGTCGATGGAGAAAGATCCATCGCCAATGATATATATACCTTTCTCTACGTTTTTAATCAGATCTGCAACGCTGCGTTTTTCTTTGCCTGCCTGCAGTGATACATTTGGCATGCGCTGAAATTGTACGCTGCTCCAGCTATCGGCATAGCAACAGCCCTGCGATGCAGTCAGACCGATGATGTGTGCCTGATCGCGTATAGCCTGGTAGTTAACGAGTATACCATCTTTCACCAGGTCCCAGCGGCCGCAAGGCACACCTTCGTCATCATAGCCAACAGCACCGAGTGAACCAACCTGTTGTTTATCGGCAAAGAGATTTACATTCTTGTTACCGAAGTTGAATTTCTTGGATTGCCATTTGTCAAGTGTCAGGAAACTTGTTCCGGCAAAGTTAGCTTCGTATCCTAATACACGATCAAGTTCTGTGGGGTGGCCAACCGATTCATGAATGGTTAACCACAGGTGAGAAGGATCGAGTATCAGATCATATTTACCCGGCTCTACAGATTTAGCTTTCAGTTTTTCTCCGGCTTGCTGTGCACCTAGACGCGCATCTTCAATCATATCATACCGGCCTTTATATAGCGTTGTAGGACCGCTGATCTTATCCTGCGGACGGGCATTCAGGTATTCGTAACCCATGCCCATGGGGGCACTCAAAGCATTGCGTGTCTCAAATTTACCGGTGGTGGCATCAATCTTCGTAATGAAGAACGTTGGCCAGATACGATGTATATCCTGGTCGATATAGGAGCCATCAGTCGATGCAAAATATTTTTGTTCGTTTACGGTGAATAGAAACGAGTTGATATAGTTTGCTCCGCCTTTTATAGCTGCATCGTTTACACCGAGTAAAAGATCTACTTTTTCTTTTACCGGTATCTCAAAGGAATTTTTTTCGATCGGTGCTTTCCAGCTTACTTCACCAACACCTTTTTGCGGAACCAGTTTAACAGGCTCGGTAAGCAGTCGTGAATTTTCTTTTGCAATCGCTACAGCAAGTTCAGCAGTTTTGGCAATGCTGTCTTTGTCTAGCTTGTCCGTTGCAGCAAAGCCCCAGCCGCCATTCGCGATCACACGTATACCCATCCCGTAAGACTCGGTATTTACGATGTTCTGTACTTTGTCTTCGCGCGTAATAATAAACTGGTTGAGATAGCGACCGATGCGTACATCGGTATAGGTTGCGCCTTTGGAACGTGCAGCATTCAGTGCTACATCGGCCATTTGTTTTTTCTGCGCTACATCAATGGTTTCAAGTGCCCGCTCGGGAGGAATGGGTTTCCCGAAGGAGGGAATACCCGCCAGCACAGCAGCCGATGCTCCCATGCCTGCAAGCTGAATAAAGTCTCTACGTTTCATAATGAGTTATTTGTGGGATGAGTAAATCTATAGCAATATGTAAATTCATTTTAAGATACAGAATACTTTCGCTTATCCAACGGAACGTGATTAAAGTAGTTGCGAGCTTTGAGCTGTGAGGGCTTCAGGCTGCAAGCTTCTGGCCGCAGGATGAGTAAGGTATATTTACGATGCAGCTTCTTACTTCTTACTCCTTGCTTCTTACTTCTTTTTCCAAAGATAGCTGCGAGCTTCCAGCTGCAAGATGTGTGGGAGAAAAGAGCACGTGTGGGGTTGGGGTATTTTTGTCGGTATATTTTCTGTGTCTTCTGCAGGAAATAATAAGAGGCTGTTCGGTGTTGGAACAGCCTCTGTGAATTTAGTCGTTGTTATACAGCGTCTGAGAGACTGCTGAAGGTGAAGTCGCGGATCTTCATGTAGGGTATATATACATTTGTGCCGCCTTCGCTTGTTACGGCCCGCTTTTGCTGTCCTAATGTTTCGAGGTTGTTCAGCATAATGATCGGGCTCTCGTTGAAACGGAAGTTCTTGATCGGATGCTTGATCTTTCCGTTCTCGATGTAGAAAGTTCCATCGCGGGTCAAACCGGTATATAGCAATGTCTGCGGATCAACGGGACGTATATACCAGAAGCGTGTTACGAGTACACCTTTCTTTGTGTCTTTGATCATATCTTCGAGGGTAGCGCTTCCTCCATCCATAATTGCATTACCCGGGAATGGTACGGGCTCTACATTTTTCTGCGATGCCCAGTAACGATCGTAGATCAGGTTGGCTACAGTTCCATTGCGAATCAAATCCATTTTCTTGCGCGCAAGTCCGTCTCCCGTCCAGGGAGAAGCAGGTACTTCTTCACTCCACGGATCGGTATATATATTTACTCTTTCGTCAACGAGTTTTTCGCCGAGCTTGGTGCCTCCGCCTTTCTTCGATAAAAAGCTTCTGCCTTCATCGGCCTGACGTGCATTCATATTCAGCATGAGGCGAATCAAGTCTGCACCCGCAGCCGGTTCGAGTATAACGGTATATTTACCCGGTTCAATAGCCTTGGCGTTGCGTGACATCAATGCTTTATCAATTGCTACTTTTGAAATTTCAGCAGCATTCAGTTTGCTTACATCATTGAGATCAGCAGCGGCCCAGCCTGAACCTGTACCATCGTTGGAACGCATGGTAACCGTAAAGTCTACACTGGTAGATTTATTATAGGCAAATAAACCTTTGCTGTTCATAATGCAGGAGAACCCGCGGCTGTCTTCAAGATATCCGGCAGCGGTTATATCTTTTACAGCAGCAGGATTTATACTATCGGCAGCTGCCTGTGCACGAAAGTCAGGCGTGATCTTCGCAGTAGCTTCCGAGAAAGTTTTAGAATCCGGTCCGTATGATTGCTGCGGAAGCGGTTCCATAAATTCAGGATTCTCAGGAGCAAGCTTCGCGAGTTCTTCCGAACGTCTCACTACTTTTTCAAGCGATGCATCGTCAAATTCGTTGATGGTTGCAGAACCTGATTTCTTTCCATAGTACGATTGTACCGCGAGCACTATATTACTGTCTTCACCGGAAGTAGACACGCTGTTGCGCGCATAGCGAATGTTACCACGGTCGTTGCCATTAAGGCTCACCGAGCAACCATCAGCTTTGGAGAAGCTTATCACTTTCTCCAATATCTTTTTAGCTTCTTCTTTTGAAAGGATGGCCATGTATTTACAAATTTAGTTTAGGTTTTAATTTGAGTGTTGGTAAGATGATCTGTAGTCAGTCATAACTATATAGTTCGTCCTGTATTGATCACGTTGATACCATTGAAGCGTGTCGTGGCTGAACCATGCGATACAGCATTTGACTGACTTGGTTGTCCTTTACCATCGTTGAAAGCACCGTTCAACCGATAGTCACGTTCATCGCAGATCTGTACGCACGAGTTCCAGAACTCCTGCGAATTTGCCTGGTACGCTACATCTTTTAACATGCCGGTAATTTTACCGCCCTTGATCTCGAAGAAGAGTACACCACCAAACTGGAAATTATACCGTTGCTGATCGATGGAGAATGATCCGTCTTTCACGATATATATACCTTTATCTACATTGGAGATCATCTGCTGCGGTGTAACTTGTTCCTTCCCTGGCTTCAGCGATACGTTGGCCATGCGCTGGAACTGTACATCGGCCCAGCTCTGCGAGTAACAGCAGCCATGCGATTCTTTCTGATCGATGATGTTTACCTGGTCGCGTATAGCCTGGTAGTTAACCAGCGTACCATCTTTGATGATGTCCCACGATTTACATTTTACACCCTCATCATCATAGCCAACCGCTCCGAGTGAACCGACTTGAGTTTTATCGGCTACGAAGTTTACAATCTTGCTGCCGGCATTAAATTTACCTGTCTTCCATTTGTCAAGGGTGAGGTAACTTGTGCCAGCAAAGTTTGCTTCGTATCCGAGTACACGATCCAGTTCTGTCGGGTGACCAACGGATTCATGTATTGTTAACCACATGTGTGATGGCTCGAGTACGAGATCATATTTACCGGGCTCTACCGATTTAGCAGCGATAATCTGCTTCGCCTGTTCAGCCGCCATACCGGCATCTTCTACAATGTCGTATGATTTGTTATAGAGTATAATTCCTCCAGGACCTTCGATCTTGTCTTCTGCTCTGGCATCCAGGTATTCGTAACCCATACCAACGGGTGCGCTGAAGGCCGAACGATTCTTGAATTGTCCGGAAGCACGATCGATCATCGTCACCGTAAAGCTTGGCCATGTGCGATGTACATCCTGATCGATATAGGAGCCTTCGGTGGAAGCGAAGTATTTTTGCTCGTTTACTAAAAACATTAAACTGTTTACGAAGCTGGCACCTTTCTCCATGGCTTTTGAGTTTGCGGCCATCAGTAAATCTACCTTGTCTTTTACCGGAACTTCAAAACCGTTTTTCTTGATTGGTGTTTTCCAGCTTACTTCACCATGTCCTTTTTCAGGTGCGAGCTTTACCGGCTCTTTCTGAAATTTGGAATTTGCTTTCGCGATAACAGCAGCGCGCTCGGCTGTCTTCTTTATACCATCGGGTGTAACGCTGTTGCTCGCAGCAAAGCCCCACGTGCCATTTACAATTACGCGTATACCTACACCAAACGATTCGGTGTTCACTATATTCTGAACTTTCTTTTCGCGTGTGATGACGAACTGATTCAGGTAACGACCGATGCGAACATCTGCATATGTAGCGCCCAACGATTTAGCCGTGTTGAGTGCTATATCTGCGAGTTGCTTTTTCTGTTGGGCATCCATCAGCGGATCGAGCATGCGTGCCGGATCTATCGGGTTTGAAAATGCAGCTATAGGGAGGAGCATGGCGCCTGCACCCATACCGGCCATTTGCATAAAATCTCTTCTGTTCATGATGATCGGGGTTAGAGGGTTCTGCCTGTATTGATCACATTCACTCCGTTGAAACGTGTAGTAGCACTGCCGTGCGATACTGCGCTCACTTGTGAGGGTTGTCCTTTTCCATCGAAGAATGATCCGAAGAGACGGTAATCTTTTTCATCGCAGATCTTCGTGCAGCTGTTCCAGAACTCCTGTGTGTTGGACTGATAGGCTACATCATTGAGCATGCCTGCGATCTGTCCGTTCTTGATTTCGTAGAATACAGTTCCGCCAAACTGAAAGTTATACCGTTGCTGATCGATGGAGAAAGAACCGCGGCCGGCTATATATATACCTTTCTCTACATCTTTGATCATCTGTTCCGGAGTATACGGTTGTTTACCCGGAGCGAGTGATACGTTTGGCATGCGCTGGAATTGTACATCGCTCCAGCTCTGGGAGTAGCAGCAGCCGTGCGATTCATTCTGCCCGAGCATGTGTACCTGGTC
>DJFR01000134.1 GCA_002432545.1 Flammeovirgaceae bacterium UBA5867
CGATACGGTAACTCAAGCTTCTCCAGCAAGCCCTGCACGTGAGCACACATATCGTCAAGCGCCTGGTATGATTCTTCTGCCTTTCTGATTTGTACAATCTCAACTTTGTCGAATTGATGCAGACGATTCAAGCCACGCACGTGTGCTCCCCAGCTACCGGCTTCGCGTCTGAAGCAAGGAGTATATCCGGCATTTTTGATTGGCAGTTCATCTTCAGCAACCAGTACATCGCGGTATAAATTCGTGATCGGTACTTCAGCTGTAGGTATCAGGTACAGACCATCTTCATTTACGAAGTACATCTGTCCTTCCTTGTCAGGAAGTTGCCCCGTGCCGTAACCCGAGGCTTCGTTTACAACTATAGGCGGTTGTATTTCTCTATAGCCAAAGCTTGCAGCTTCGTCAAGAAAGAAATTGATAAGCGCGCGCTGCAGGCGTGCACCTTTCCCTTTATATACCGGGAAACCTGCACCCGAAATTTTTATACCGAGATCGAAGTCAATGATGTCGTACTTCTTGATAAGATCCCAGTGTGGAAGAGCATCAGCATCTAGTTGTGGAACGGTGCCATGCTGGTATACACTGATGTTGTCATCAGCACCAACACCAGCCGGTACATTTTCATGCGGTACATTGGGTATCTTATATAGCAGTTCGAGTTGTTTCTTCTCGTATGTATCAAGTTCTGCTTCGAGCGATTTTACTTTATCCTTATCAGCAGCAACCGATGCACGCAATGAAGCAGCTTCATCCTGCTTGCCCGACTTCATTAACTCTCCGATCTTCTTGGAGTCTGTATTAGATTTAGCTTTCAGTTCATCGAGTACTTTCTGAGTATCTCTTCGTAACTGATCGTTTTCGAGCACCTGATTTATCAGGGCCTTTGCATCTTTGAAATTCCGCTTGGCTAAACCCGCTATAATTTTGTCGGTTTGCTCGCGGACAGTTGCTACCTGTAACATTGGTATGGATTTTTTAAAAGGCTTCAAAATTAGTTTTTTTTGATCGCCTTGTGCTTTTCTAACTATAATAAAATATTTCTATGATTTGATAATTTTCATTTTTGGGTTATACTTGCATCATCATTCGGCTTTTATCTCAAGCCCTCTGAACATAAATCCGGAATTCTTAATCAAATTTTTGTTTTTCTTGTTAACTGTTTCACAACGTTATTATTCAGCTTTATGCTGATCACCACAACCAATTCACATATCATCATTTTTAAACACATTCATTTTTAAATCTCATGTACACTATTGACGACCTGAATGTCAGGCTTCTCTCTGAATTGAAAGAGATCGCAGAGGAGATGGGCGTAAAAAATGCCAAGAAGCTATCCAAGCAAGATCTTATCTACAAAATCCTCGATCAACAAGCTGTATCTGGTGATGCAGCCCCCGCCAAAAAGCCTGCTGCTGTTAAGACTGAAACTACTGACACTACTGCTGAAGCCGCTACACCTGAACGCAAGATGCGCCCGCGCAGACGCGAGAATGTAGCACCGGCCAATGCTGCATCAACACCTCCGCCAGCGAAAGAAGAAGCTGATTTTACTTCTGACGAGCTGCTGGATTCTATAAATCTGAACTTCGATTCTACTCCTCAGACTTTTGCTGAGAATACAGAAGAAGACGACAGCGATATTGAAAACATTATCATCAACGAAGAACCACGCCACGAGCAGCAACGTATGCCCGAGCGCCCGCAACATCAGCGCGCTTCTATACGTGAGTTCGATGGTGCCATCAGCAATGAAGGTGTACTCGAAATCATGCAGGACGGATACGGCTTCCTTCGTTCATCAGACTATAATTACCTGGCGAGTCCCGATGATATTTATGTATCTCCATCACAAATAAAATTATTCGGTCTTAAAACCGGTGACACGGTTAAAGGTTTTATTCGTCCTCCGAAAGAAGGTGAAAAATACTTTGCACTGTTGAAAGTTGAATCGGTTAACGGCAAGACTACTGAAGAGATCCGCGACCGTGTAGCGTTCGAATACCTCACTCCACTCTTCCCGGAACAGAAATTAAAACTCAGCACTACTCCTGATAATATGTCTACGCGTATACTCGATCTGTTCTCACCTATCGGTAAAGGACAGCGTGGTATGATCGTGGCACAACCCAAGACAGGTAAAACTGTATTACTGAAAAACATTGCCAACGCTATAGCACAGAACCACCCGGAAGTATATCTGATCGTATTGCTGATCGATGAACGTCCGGAAGAAGTTACCGACATGGCACGCAGTGTAAATGCAGAAGTTATTGCTTCCACATTCGATGAGCAGGCTGAGCGCCACGTAAAAGTATCGAGCATTGTGCTGGAGAAAGCGAAGCGCATGGTGGAGTGCGGACATGATGTAGTAATCCTGCTAGACTCTATTACGCGTCTGGCACGCGCCTATAACACTGTAGTTCCTTCGTCTGGTAAAATACTTTCTGGTGGTGTGGATGCGAACGCGCTGCACAAACCAAAACGTTTCTTTGGTGCTGCCCGTAAGATTGAGAACGGTGGTTCACTTACTATCATCGCTACAGCACTTATCGATACAGGCTCGAAGATGGACGAAGTTATCTTCGAAGAATTTAAAGGTACCGGTAACATGGAATTGCAGCTTGACCGCAAGCTTGCCAACAGACGCGTATACCCTGCNNCCTGCCATGGATGTACCTGCATCGGGCACAAGACGCGAAGACCTGTTAATGAAAGAAGAAGAACTGCAACGTGTATGGATCCTGCGCAAGTTTATGTCTGACATGAACTCTGTTGAAGCCATGGAATTCCTGCAAGGCAAAATGAAAGGCACTCGCACAAACGAAGAGTTCCTCCTTTCAATGAACGGATAACACTGTAACACTTCTCGAATATAGGAAGCCATCTCGTTTATCGGGGTGGCTTTCGTGTTTTTGGGGATTTGAAGATTGAAAGATTAGAAATTGGAAGACACTCTGACTTACAGGCTTTGTTGTGTTCTTGATAGACGTATATCGTAAGCTTCATAGATGGATGAGGCAGAAGCAAGAAGTAAGACAAAGTCACCATCACGTCATTTCGAAGGAGGCACGACTAAGAAATCCCCTGATCGTAGCAACGCGGTCGTTGTACTAGTTCATTCGGAAAGTAAATTCATTGTCTCGGAAAGAAAATAGTGCTGTTAGGAAAGAAATATTGAAGGCATAAAAGGACTTCGTTATTATAGTGCCGATATATCTATGCAAGATAAGATATACATTTAGTGCATGCGCGACAGACATTCATATATAGGTTCCAATTCTGTCAAACGAGCATTGCAATTAACTAAGCTCTTGACTTTAAAATTGCCGAGATCCTTTCAATAACTACACTAACCCATTAGACTTCATAAACACCCACTCCATGAGAACTTTTTTACTTTTAGCCTTGCTGGCGACACTAATCAGTCACGCCACTTGTCAAACAATTACGACAAAACAAACTATACAGACGCTTGTCCTGCAACGTAGCATTTATCTTAACGGTGGCGCGAGAGCCTCTTTGGGAGGAAAGTCAAGAACAGCGATCCAAATAAATTTACCAACCAACACTAAATCTTGGTACTATAGCTTCTCTACTTCACCGGGCGAAAGCGGTGTGGCTAATCTTAATCTCGCCCTACAATTGACAGCGATGGCTACATACGGATTAAGCACCGTAGCTGCAAGTAAAATAAACGTTCCGCCTGGATCTGCATCAATAGACGCCTGTCTCATGGATCAAGCCAATGCAGACTTATTCATAAGAAAAGTAGATATTGATGGTGGCCAATACAGAATTTTCCGTGAAGGTCTAATTGAAAACACGAAGCAAGGCGTAATTGAAATAAAGGAAATAAACCAAGGCACAGTATATATCGGACTTAAAAACCCAAGTACTCTCGAGGGCGTTAATATCATTATAGAAGTCGCGGCTGTAGTTGAATACGTTGAAGAATTCACCGAAACGCAAACTCAGGCCATGGCATTAGGAAATTTAGGATGGAAAGCATTTGAAAGAGGTGAATATGATAAATGCATTGAACTAAGCGCGAAAGCATTGGCACTTGACAATACTCTTGGATATGTGCATTTCAATATAGCGTTGTCCTATCTAATTAAAGGACTGAATACAGAGGCCGTAGAAATGTATACAAAGGCTATTTCGATAACGAAGCAATCATCATTTGCCAATCAAACATTCGAAGGTGCCATTCAAGACCTTAATAATTACATGTCAAAAATCCCGTATCCTGATGATGCAAAAGATATACTTGATATTTTAAGGATAGAAATTAAAAAATAACCGTTAATATTTTGACAAGACATAGCTTTCATAATACAACCGTCTTGTTATAACCATTTCGGATATATAAACATCAAATACAAAGCTTTTACTTTATACCTGCTAATTGACAGGTATGGCTAAAAAGAAACAATCCAACAACAGACGAAGGAAAGCGAGCTCTCCTACATCAGAAAGCGAATTCGAAACTGGATCTTCACACAGTCAACATGAAATAATAGAGACATTAAGTGAGCTCTCAGCAGGTATAGATACATACGAATTTCTAGGCGAGCTTTTCTTTGAATTTCTGGCTAATGAAGTCCGCACTACATCGCCCTCGTCCGAGCGGCTTAACCTATATATAAATACCCGTCATCAGATACACCAGCTTTATGAATTGGCGCGTGCCGCTAAAGCTTTACGGGGCAAAACACGCCAACATCAACAGGTCGGGGATTAATCCCCGGCCTAAGGAAGAATGAAGCGTGTTCAATGGAATCGGATAAAACTTTATATCCCAAATATAGGTATCTGTCATGTAGATCTCGATACCGTTTCATTCAAAGTATAATCATCCGATCATAACAATACCATTTCCTTCTTTCGGAAAGTAAATCCACTACTTCGGGAACAAAATGATGCTGTTGGGAAAGAGAAGTTAGCAAAAATCAACACAACTCTTAGGTTATGTACATAACCAAACATATTATACAGTATGAAAACTTACTTTACAAAATTCACAATCTCATTGTTGGTATTTTTTATTTTCTTCTCCTGTAATAGGGAAGAAATAGATACACAAAAATCCCCCAGTTTATCAATTGAAGAAATTGGCAGGAGACACAATGAAATACTGGAGCAAGTTTCTACGCAGATTACAACAGAAGATGAAGACGAGATCGAAAAATTAACACTAAAGGAAACACACCTTATAAATCGCTATTTAACAAGCAACAATTTAACATTTAAGAGCGTAAATACTATAGATATAGCAACCTCAACAAACAACATATATATCGCACACAAGAGTATTGCAGCTCGAACGCAAACTATATCTGAAAAACTTCGTGATCAAATAAACGACCTGGATAAAGAAAATCTCATTACCTCAACAGAATCTATACTTTTAGAAAAAATAATTACACTGATAGAGGATGCTGATACTAATGGAGATTATTCTGACTTCAAGGTACGGCTTAACGATCTTAAAGATCAATGGGCAAGCGCCAATTTCAACACATAAAAAAATGAAGGCTATATAAGCGGGCTAACGCTGGCTGTCGCAGAAAATTCCTACAATTACTGGACGAATGAAAACACTGTTGCTAATGGCAAGACTCAAGCCGTACCCCTATGGGTAGGCCTAGACGCTGTAGGAGCATTGGCAGGTGCGGGAGGTTCGTTGTGGAGTCAGCGGAATAATGAAAAAGTTGATTGGTGGGAAGTAGGAGGACAAGCTTTAATATGGGGCGCTGCCGGTTCAATACCCGGCACCAGGGCTTTCAGTAAAATTGTTAGGTAATGATATACTACATCATAATATATATAATTAGCATCATTGCGTTGGGTATAGTCCTGGCAAAGATCAAGAGAAGTATTGCTTCAGAAGCTATATACTATTCATTTAATATCGTACTACTGGTTCCATCATCATACTATATCGCGAGCAATTTTTTCTCCATCAAAGAGAACTATATTCTACTGGCTCTGTCTACGTTAGCGTTGGTGATCCTAGGGCTATTCGGTTCATTGCTGCTTTCAAAACAGGTTCTGCGTTATATTAAGAGCTAGTATTACTTTGAACTGAAAGTATGAAGTGTTTTTTTGAATATTGAAATCAAAACACATGCGTGCGTTGTTGTTGCTAATGTCGTGCATTTTTACGGGCAAGAGGTACCTCTTGCCCGCTCTTATAACCTTTACCGCGCTTACAAGCCATGCACAGAATATAATAATCAAGAGGACTGTATTATCTGCGACTAACCTTCAACCCATCAAGTTTGCATCAGTCGCCATTAGAAATAGCAATAACGGTACCTATACAAACCTTTCTGGAGAATTCACAATTTCATGCTTCAGTACCGATTCGTTAGTCATCTCAGCTATTGGCTATAAAAAAGGTATATATCATTGCGCAACACTTCCTGACACAATTTTATTAAAAGAGGAAGTAGTACAACTGCCTGAAATTACCGTTTCTTCAAAAGCAGAAAAGCAACATTTAATTTCACTGGGGTTATACAACAAGAAACGAACCGGTGCTTATACAGGAGCTATTGCAGCAGCGCTATATATCGCAAATCCAGAGCGACTAAATGTACAAGTATCAAAAGTATTTTTTAAACTTTCTAAAACTACATGGATCTATAGCGAAAAACCAAAGTTTTACAAGCTGTTGGTACGACTAAAAATATATAAGCCGAATGTGCTTCATAACAGTCCGGGGGAAGAAATACTAATGCATAACATAACACAAGAAATCTCAGAGAAACAAACCGACATCGTATTCGACATTGATTCGTTAAATATACCTTTTCCGCCCGAGGGCATTTTTATTGCTCTCGAATTCCTGGGTTATTACAGCAATAGCCAATTCAAAGCCTTCAACTCAAACGACCAAACCAAATACATTCAATACAAAGCTTCGTTCACAGATCAATATAGTATACCAGCCAGC
>DJFR01000087.1 GCA_002432545.1 Flammeovirgaceae bacterium UBA5867
GTCAGGTGTTGATTCTAACTACAAAACCTATATCGATCAGGCTGTTGCGGCTGGTGTTTTTGAGAGCAACGCAGATAATGCAACTTTTCGATTTTTAGGAGCTACACCTAATGCTGCACCTCTTTATGATGCCTATTATTTTTCGAATAGAAATGACTTTACCTTGGCAAAAACATTCGTTGATTTGTTAAAGGGAGTAGATGACGTTGCTAACAGTAAAACGAATCCATTCAAAAACCTCTTTGATCCTAGACTGGCAGTGTGGGCGGATACTGTGAAAGGAGAATATAATGGTATGCCTTATGGTATTCCTAATGATCTTACAGCTGTGCCTCGTGCTAGTAGTATAGATTTTACAGCTGGAGGTCTTGTTACCTTCGGAAAATTAGCGTTGACTTACATGGATTATGCAGAAGTTTGTTTTATACTTTCAGAAGTGAACAACTGGGACCAAGAATGGTATGAAAAAGGTGTGATCGCGTCATTGGAGCATTGGAAAAGCGAGGCATCTCTAACGGCTGATGAGCTTCCTGCTGACTATGATGATCTTGTAGAGGACTATCTCGCTGGCCTTCCACCAGCTTCTCAAGAAACAGTTCTTACCCAGAAATATATAGCGTTATTCTTGCAAGGATATGAAGCATGGGCAGAATTAAGACGAACAGGTTTTCCTAAAACAGTTGTTCGGCCTGGAGAAATTTCTTACGTAACATCAGGGGGAACGCCTATTGTTTTTGAGCCTCTGGTTGGAGATGACATTCCTAATAGAATTAACTACCCTGAAGCTGAGCAAAATTTAAACAGAAAAAGCTACCAGGAAGCTGTGGCAAGAATGGGTGCAGACAACCTACAGACTAAAGTATGGTGGAATCAATAAGATTTCATTGCTAATTGATATTCGAAGGCACCTTGAAAAAGGTGCCTTCTTTTTTCTCGTTTTATTCAGTAGCGCGATCGATTATATTTGTGTTCAATTTCAAAGAGAAATGCTCCACATCTCCCGCAAAGAACATTTCAACGCTGCACATAAACTTTATAATCCTCAATGGTCTAAAGAAAAGAATGTTGAGGTGTTTGGCCCGTGCGCAAATGAGAACTGGCATGGTCATAATTTTGATCTTATCGTTACAGTAAAAGGTAAACCCGATCCGGATACAGGGTTTGTTGTTGATCTTAAAAAGCTCAGCACGTTGATCCGCGCGGAGGTAATTGAAAAACTCGACCATAAAAATCTCAACACCGATGTTGACTTTATGCATGGTAAACTTGCCAGTTGTGAAAACCTCGTTGTAGAGATCTGGAAAATTTTAGATGCCAAGCTTCCGGGAATTACATCATTCGGCAAACTTCATTGTATCAGACTATACGAAACTCCACGAAACTATGTGGAGTATTTTGGGGAATAGCGCTTAAAAATCGTACTTCGTGCCCAACAACAAGTACTTTTTTAAACGATGCGGTATTATATCATAGCTGGAGAACGATCAGGTGATCTGCACGGAGGTAATTTGGTGAAGGCGCTACGTCAGCAAGATGCGAATGCTTCACTACGCGGATTCGGAGGAGAGAATATGCAGCAGGCCGGTGTTGATCTCACAGTTCATTATAAAGATCTCGCTTTTATGGGCCTCGTAGAAGTGCTCACCAATCTGAACAAGATCTCCAACTATATAAAGAAATGTAAACAGGATATACTGGAGTTTAAGCCCGATGTTATAATTCTGATTGACTACGGAGGCTTCAACAGACGCATCGCCAAGTTCGGCAAGAAAGAAGGTATTCGTGTCTTTTATTATATACCTCCTAAAGTATGGGCGTGGTATCAGAGTCGTGCGCTGGAATTAAAACAGAATGTGGACCGATTGTTTGTTATACTTCCTTTTGAAAAACCATTCTTCAAGAAATTCGATTGGGATGTTGATTACGTTGGTAATCCGGTGCTCGATGCAGTGAAGGCACATATACCGGATGATCAGTTTTTAAAAAAATACGCATTCGATACGAACCCATCCTTAGTCGCTCTTTTACCGGGCAGTCGCAAGCAGGAACTTAAAACTATAATTCCGCTGATGGCCAATGTTGTGAAGAAATTTCCAACGACTCAGTTTGCTGTCGCTGCTGTGAGTAATCTTGATCAGAATATGTATAGCGAATTGCAGGCGTTGCCTAATGTGAAGTTTGTATTTGAAGATACCTATAACTTGTTGTTGCATGCCCAAGGAGCAATCGTAACCTCTGGTACGGCTACGTTGGAAACCGCGCTCTTCAGAGTTCCGCAGGTAGTGGTATATAAAGCAAGCTATATAACGTATCACATCGTAAAGTGGCTTATAAAGGTTCCCTATATATCGTTGGTAAACCTGATTGCCGATAAGGAAGTTGTAAAAGAAATGATACAGGGCGATGCTAATGCAGAGAAAGTATCAGGTGAATTGGATCAGATTCTGAACAACGCTTCCTATAGAAGTAACATGCTGAAAAACTATAATGAGATTATTCGAATTCTGGATATAGGATCTGCGTCAGAGAACACAGCAAAATTAATGGTGAGATATTTACACGCGTAAGCATCTCACCATCGCTATATTTTGTTAGGCAACTTTCAGTTTGCTGTATTGTGACTTGTTGAATTTTTCTTCCGCGTAAGCGCGTGTAATCACCAGCCGATCGGTATTCTTTTCCGATGGCAATTCAAACATTGCATCGTTAATGATCGCTTCGCATATACCGCGTAAACCACGTGCGCCTAACTTATACTCCATTGCTTTCTCTACTATGAAATCAACTGCACCTTCTTTGAATTCAAGCTGTATCTCTTCCATTTCAAACAGCTTCTTATACTGTTTGATGAGCGCATTCTTGGGTTCAGTAAGAATACGTTGCAGGGTTTCGCGGTCGAGCGGATTAAGGAATGAAACAACAGGCAAGCGACCAATGAGTTCGGGAATAAGTCCAAAGCTCTTCAGGTCTTGAGCCGTTATAAATTTCAATAAGTTGTCCTTATCGAGTTCGCCCGGGTGCATGCCATCATGACCGGCAACGAATCCCAGCGGACGAGTATTTAATCGGTTTCCAATAAAGCGTGATATACCTTCAAATGCACCACCGCAGATGAAGAGTATATTTTCAGTATTCACCGTAATCATTTTCTGATCCGGATGTTTACGTCCACCCTGTGGAGGAACGTTTACTGCTGTTCCTTCCAAGAGTTTAAGAAGTGCTTGCTGTACTCCCTCACCGCTTACATCGCGGGTAATCGAAGGGTTGTCAGACTTACGTGCTATCTTATCAATCTCATCAATATATACTATACCACGTTCTGCAGCTTCAACATTATAGTCTGCAGCCTGCAGAAGGCGTGTTAATATACTTTCAACATCTTCACCTACATAACCGGCCTCTGTAAGTACGGTAGCATCGGCAATACAGAAAGGCACCTGAAGAATTTTAGCAAGCGTGCGTGCGAGGTAAGTTTTTCCGGTTCCGGTTTCGCCCACCATAATGATGTTCGATTTTTCGATCGTTACTTCACTATCCAGCTTGCGCTGCATTAATCGCTTGTAGTGATTGTATACGGCAACGGACATTACTTTTTTAGCTTCGTCTTGTCCGATTACATATTCATCCAAAAACTTCTTGATCTCGCGAGGTTTAACCAGCTTGAAATTAGGAGAGAAGCCAGCCTCTGTTTTACTTTTCTTTTCCTCGCTCAGAATCTGATTGGCCTGGGTTACACATTTATCACAGATATGTGCGTGTATTCCTGAAATCATCAGGTCTACGTCCTTTTTACTTCTTCCACAAAACGAACAGGTAACTTCAGCCATAAATTATTTTTAAATTAAAAACCGATGCTCAGAACAACCTCAAAGGTACTGAATATTCTGAACATCGGTTGGATGGAAATCGTGCGGAAAAGTTAGATTTTCTTACGTTCCAGCACTTCGTCTATTAATCCATATTCTTTGGCTTCGGCAGCACGCATCCAGTAGTCACGGTCAGAATCTTTTTCAATCTTCTCGTACTTCGCACCGCTGTGCTTCGCCAGAATGTTGTACAAATCCTTTTTAACTTCAAGGGTCTGCTTCAATGATATTTCCATATCAGATGCCTGTCCTTGCATACCGCTCATCGGCTGGTGAATCATCACCCGTGCGTGCAGCAGCGCTGATCTCTTTTTAGCAGCTCCTGCTGTAAGCAATACTGCACCCATAGAGGCTGCCAGTCCTGTACAGATGGTAGCGACATCAGGGTTTATATATTGCATGGTATCATAAATACCAAGGCCGGCATATACTGATCCGCCCGGACTGTTGATATACATGATGATGTCTTTTTTAGGATCAGAAGACTCAAGGAAAAGTAATTGAGCCGTGATGAGGTTGGCGATCTGGTCGTCAATACCCATTCCTAAGAAAATGATACGGTCGGAAATAAGGCGAGTAAATACATCAATAGCACGAAAATTTCCAGGACGTTCTTCTATAACATATTGAGTCATGTTCTGGATTTGCTGCGCGTAACTGTCAACTGTATTGCCGCTCATGCCTAAATGATGCACGGCATACTTTCTGAATTCATTGTTATAATGCATATAATAAAAGATAATTACTTTAATGGAGGATTGAAATAATGGTAATCTTAGCCATCCAAGTTCAAAATTCCAACCCTTTCGTTCTTAAACCCATTTAAAAAGAAAATGGTTTTAGTCCGGGATAACTTCACGAACTAAAACCATTGACGAAAAATGCGAATACTTTATTGTTCAAACAGCCTGCGCTGTTGAAAGCTTAGTGCTTATGTTCAGCTACAATTTTCTTAAACTCCTCAACCGATACTTTTTTCTCTTGTACGGTAATGTTGTCTTTTATGAACTTCAGAATTTTCTCTCCGCGTAACTGGCTGTACAAACGCATAAAGTTCTGACCGTTCTCATTTTGCAGGTAGTTGTCTGCTATACCATCGAGGCGATCGCCCAGTTGTTCAACAAAAGCCTGACCACCAAATTGTGCTACGATCAATTCTTTTGCCTTGCTGCGAACTTCATCGGCTTCAACGGTAATCTTGTTATCATCAGCGATACGATTCTTTACAAGATCCCACTTCAAACCTCGTTTGTAATGTTCGAATTCTTTATTGAGAACATCTTCTGTTACCTCACCATTGCTGCTTGATAATAACCATGATCTCAGGAATTCATCCGGCAGATTTATAGATGTATTGGAGATGAAATAATCTTCAATGTTATGATCAAGGAAATGCTCTGCTTCACGTTTATAATTTTCAGAGATTGTCTCTTTTACCTTGTTCAAAAATTCTTCTTCGGTTGTAACAACATCTTTACCAAACACACGGTCGAACAGTTCAGTGTTAACAGCAGCAGGTTCTACACGGCTGATGTTCGTTACTTTGAAGATATACTTCCCTTTAGCAGCTTTAGCTTCTTCATCGGATACTCCAAGCAGTTGTGCTACCTGTGCATCTTCAGAGAAGATCTTGCTTACTTCAAATTCAACTTCGTCATCTTTTTTAAGGCCGATGAATTTTTTCTGCTCTTTCTTTTCAACTTTCTCAATAGCGATGAAAGCGTGTTCTTTTTTGAAGTCGCCTTCCTTAGCGCTTAACTCTCCGAACAGGTTGTCGTCAGCTTCCGTTGTTTCAGGGTAACTTACTTTGCCGAAACGTTTCTTCAGATCCGTAAGTGTTTCATCAATTGTATTTTGATCAACTTCGATCGGGTAAGACTTTACTTTTACTTTCGAAGAAACTTCATAAGTAAAATCATCTACCATACCGATCTGGTATTCGAACTCGAAATCTTTCTGAGTATCCCAATCAATTTGTTTTGCTTTCTCCTGGTTAGGAAGTGGATCGCCAAGAATCTTTATCTGATTATCTTTAATATAATCTGAAAGCTTATGTGACAGCAGATGGTTGATCTCATCTACAAGAATAGATTTGCCGAACATTTTTTTGATCACACCACTGGGAACTTTACCCTGACGAAAGCCTTTGATGTTCGCTTTGCGCGAATAATCTTTTACTTTTTCTTCAACGTGGGGTTGATAATCACCTTCGGTTAATTTAATTTTAATTACACCTTCAGTGTTGTTCTTTTTGTTCAGTGTTATTTCCAAAGCTTATAACTTTTGATTGTTTACCTAAGAAACCAGAAACCCTCAATGCCCGTGTGTTGTTACGAACATAGAGGGTTAGATGGTCCGGATGGAGGGACTCGAACCCCCACGCCTTGCGGCACCAGATCCTAAGTCTGGCACGGCTACCAATTACGCCACATCCGGAATTGGAGGCGCAAATTTATAGATTATTCAGAAATAAAGAATAGTTTACGATTTTAATTCAAAAACTTCGGGAATTGTGGCTAAAAACCCCAAAATTCCGCTAAAAATATAGATACTCAAGATGGTAATCGATGCCGAGCAGGAGAAAAAAGAGATCATTAGTCGATATAGAAGATTACTACGCAAAGCAAAACCGATCTTAAAAGACGGTGATGCTAAACTTATAAAGAAAGCTTTTACGCTTTCGTTGGATGCGCATAAAGACATGCGCAGGAAATCGGGTGAACCATTTATTTTCCATCCNNCTCATGCACGATGTAGTGGAGGATACAGATATAGAGCTCACCGACATCGAGCGGATGTTCGGAAAAAAAATAGCCCGCATTATTGATGGCCTCACTAAAATTCGTGGTGTATTCGAATACGGCACATCGCAGCAAGCCGAGAACTTCCGTAAAATGTTATTTACACTCTCGGAAGATGTACGCGTTATTCTTATCAAACTTGCTGATCGTCTGCACAATATGCGCACGCTGGATAGCATGCCGCGCAATAAACAGTTAAAGGTTGCCAACGAAACTATATATCTGTATGCACCGCTGGCGCATCGCCTCGGCCTGAATGCTATTAAAACAGAGCTCGAAGATTTATACCTCCGTTTTACAGATAGACCTATCTATAGTTCCATCGCAGAAAAGATCGATGCTACTAAAGCAGCCCGTAATAAATTCATTAAACAGTTTATGATCCCTATTAAAGAGGAACTGGATAAACTGGGTATTGAATATGAAATTAAAGGTCGGCCAAAATCCATTCACTCTATTTGGAATAAAATGCGGAAGCAAAATATTCCATTCGAGGAAGTATTCGATCTCTTTGCCATTCGAATTATTTTGGATACAACGATGGAGCACGAAAAAGCACTTTGCTGGCAGGTGTACTCCATTGTAACAGATTATTATACACCAAACCCTGATCGTCTTCGCGACTGGATCAGTACTCCAAAATCAAATGGATACGAATCGCTGCACACAACCGTAATGGCCAAGAACGGCCAATGGGTTGAAGTACAGATNNACGGCAGAATCGAACCTTGAAAAATGGCTGGCCCGCGTGCGCGATTTGCTGGAGCAGAATAATCACTCGGCACTTGATTTCGTGGATGACTTCCGCGGAAATCTTTTCAGTGAAGAAGTATTTGTATTTACACCAAAAGGTGAATTAAAAACGTTGCCTTACGGTGCTACAGCACTTGACTTTGCATTTGAGATTCACACGCAAGTTGGCTCCAAGTGTATTGGTGCTAAAGTAAATAACAAACTTGTTCCTATAAATTATGTGTTGAAGAATGGTGATCAGATCGAGATCCTCACTTCGGCCAAACAAAAGCCTCATGAAGACTGGCTGCGCTTTGTAGTAAGCTCCAAAGCGAAATCCAGAATAAAAGATGAGTTAAAAGAGGACAAGAAAAAGTCCGCAGAAGAGGGAAAAGAAATTCTGCTCCGGAAACTCCGTCAGCTAAAA
Organism: Flammeovirgaceae bacterium UBA5867; assembly: GCA_002432545.1. Lineage (GTDB taxonomy): Bacteria > Bacteroidota > Bacteroidia > Cytophagales > Cyclobacteriaceae > Ohtaekwangia. Next base: position 7,827 of record DJFR01000087.1, read on the forward strand.
GAAGATCCAAGTCAGCAGTTGCTCGAACAAATGCGCGAGCACTTTAAGGTACAGGCTAACTTTGAACTATACTATCGCGTAGGACGAGGTTTCATTACTGCGGCTGATCTCAAAAAATTCGTAGAGAATAAACCTACTTCACCACTCAAGAACCGTCCGAATGCCCCGGCAGATGCAAAAGCTATCGANNTGTACGCCTATACCAGGCGATGATGTATTTGGTTTTGTTACGGTTAGTGAAGGAATAAAAATTCACCGAACCAATTGTCCGAATGCACCCGAATTACTTTCGCATCATGGTAATCGTGTCGTCAAAGCCAAGTGGACTTCACAGCACGAAGTGGCTTTCCTTACGGGATTAAAAATAAGAGGAACCGACCGCGTTGGTCTTATCAACGATGTATCAAAAATTATTTCAGAAGAATTGAAAGTGAATATGAGTTCCATGTCTATTCACACCGATTCAGGAATTTTTGAAGGTGAGATTATGCTGTATGTTAATGACACACGTCATTTGGAACAACTGATAGAAAAGCTGCGAAGTGTGGAAGGCGTTGTAAAAGTTAGTCGTTTCGACTCAAAAGAGTGATTATCAAGAAGTAGTGCAAATCTTACAAACCTGATTATCTTTGCCCGTTAATTCATGGCACTCAATCCGAAATTATACGAAGAAGTAAAAAAGATTTTCACAGCATACCTTGAAAACAAAGAGCTGCGAAAAACTCCGGAACGTTATGCGATCCTGGAGGAAATCTATTCACGCGATGGTCACTTTGATGTAGAGTCGCTCTATATCAGTATGAAAAATAAAAATTACCGGGTTAGTCGTGCTACCGTGTATAACACATTAGATCTGCTCGTGGAGTGCGACCTGGTAAGTAAACATCAGTTTGGAAAAAATCTGGCGCAATACGAAAAATCGTATGGCTATAAACAACATGATCATCTTATCTGTACCGAATGTCATAAGGTGATTGAGTTTTGCGATCCGCGTATCCAGAATATTCAGAACACGGTAGAAGAAATTCTGCACTTTAATGTTATGCATCATTCCCTGATACTCTATGCATCCTGCACGAAGCAGAACTGCGAAAACAAAATTGCTGCATCGAACTAACCTATGAACTTTACACATACAATTCAGGACAACCGGCTGTTGCTCAACCTTTCAGGAGATTTGATTGGTGAGGATAACGGAGCTGCTGTTATCGAAGTAGTAACTAATGCTATACAGGCAAAGGCACTGACTTGCATTGTCGATATATCAGAGCTACGCTATATAAACAGCAGTGGTATAGGTGTGTTGATCACAATACTGACCAAGTTCAGAAACAAGGGAGGAGAAGTTTATCTGATGAGACCTTCCGAAAGTGTTCAGAAATTACTGGTAATCACAAAGCTGAACGCCATTTTCCAGATTATACAATCTGAAGCAGAAGTAATTAAATAACTTTTATTAATAAGATTTTCACGAATGTCTAAGGTAGATGTTTTATTGGGCCTTCAATGGGGTGATGAAGGTAAAGGAAAGATTGTGGATGTGTTAGCACCAAAGTACGATGTGGTGGCTAGATTCCAGGGGGGACCTAACGCTGGCCATACGCTGGAGTTTGATGGTATTAAACACGTTCTTCACCAGATACCTTCTGGAATTTTTCGTGAAACAACCCGCAATGTTATTGGTAATGGTGTAGTGCTTGATCCGGTTATTTTCAAAACGGAGATCGAGAAACTTGCCAAGTATAATCTCAATACCCGGAAGAATCTTTTTATCTCTAAAAAAGCAACGCTGATTCTGCCAACGCACAGGCTACTGGACGCAGCTTACGAAAAAGCGAAAGGTGATAACAAGATCGGGTCAACTTTAAAAGGTATAGGTCCTACGTATCAGGATAAAATCGGCAGACAAGGTTTGCGTGTTGGAGATATCCTTGCCGATAATTTCAAAGACAGATTAAAAAAACTGACTGATATACATTTCAAGATTTTGAAAGAACATCAGGTTGATTTCAATTGGAATGAACTGGAGAGTCAGTTCCTGGATGCAGTAAATTTCCTGAAAGAATTTAATCTCGTTGACAGTGAATATTTTCTGAATAAAGAATTGAAAGCTGGCTCAAGTATTCTGGCAGAAGGAGCACAAGGGGCATTGTTAGATATAGACTTTGGTAGCTATCCTTTTGTAACAAGTTCCAATACAGTTACAGCAGGTGCATGTACAGGCCTTGGTGTAGCACCGCGAAACATCGGTGAAGTATACGGTATATTTAAAGCCTATAGTACGCGCGTGGGCAGCGGTCCTTTCCCTACAGAGTTATTGGATGACCAGGGTGAATTGATGCGGAAGGAAGGAAATGAATTCGGTTCTACTACCGGAAGACCGCGCAGATGTGGTTGGATTGATTTGCCTTCGTTAAAATATTCTATCATGATCAACGGTGTTACACAATTGTTGATGATGAAAGCAGATGTACTCAGTATTTTTTCTTCAATAAAAGTTTGTACAAAATATCAATTGAAAGACGGTACAATCACCGATATGATACCGTATGAACAAGTGAATGAAAAAATTTTACCGATTTATACTGAATTAAAAGGGTGGAATTCTGACCTGCGAAAATCAAAAGAAAGTTTGCCTTCCGAGTTGAATGACTATATAAAGTTTCTTGAAACTGAATTACAGGTTCCTATAACATTGGTATCAGTAGGTCCTGATCGCACGGAAACAATTCACAGAAACTAAACACAATCATAATTTTTTTTAAACACCCCTTGCAGCACCAAAACCTTCTATTACCTTTGCCCTCCCAATCGCAGTAGGCGGGTGTTTAGGAGGGAAGGTTTTGACATGCTGGAGGTATCTTT
>DJFR01000239.1:0-334 GCA_002432545.1 Flammeovirgaceae bacterium UBA5867
CGCAGCAAGTCGGCAGCTTTTTTATATTTTTCATCCTTGGTTTCCCGATACAACGCCATGACTACACGTCCGGGCGTGATATGATCGATGTTATACTCCAGGAGATCGTACGTGCGAATAGAGCCATCAGGTTGTACAAAATGATCAATGATCTTTTTGGAGTAGTTGAAATAGGTTTTATCACCTGTATGTTGAAACAACGCATCAAAACTTTTTAACAACACACCCTGTTCGTAGTCCCAGCGTGCCGGACGTTTCGGAACCAGTTCGCCAGCACGTTTCACCACAATTGAATCGGGATATGTTTTCATCATGGTTTCCGCCATGCGAACAC
>DJFR01000239.1:422-2912 GCA_002432545.1 Flammeovirgaceae bacterium UBA5867
TACTTCTTACTTCTTACTTCTTCTTAACAACTTTCTCCGAAACGCCTGCACCCAAAGCAATTTCTTTCTTCGCATGCGATGGATCCGTATTCAACAACCGGATATCTTTTGAACGACTGCCGCTTACACTCAACAACACATCGTTTGGTTTATACTGTATATTTTCGAGCAACAGGTTTTTACTGTCGTGTACCTCCACCACGTTCTTATCATCACAATAGAGCGTTGCATTTCTAAGTGTGATGTTGTCACCTTCCGTACATTCAAAACCTTTTTTACTTTGAATGGATATATTCTCCATGGATATATTCCGGATGTTCATTTCCGGAAGGCCGCGCACAAAGATACCTGTCTCTGCTCCCTTGCAAACTATATCTTTTATATAGAAATCACGGAACTGCGGAGTCGCTTCATTTACAGGTTGAAACTCAATCGATGGCTTCTCTTCACCGGCAAACATTGCCAGCGGGTCCTTCGCCATATAGTACATATCAAATAATATAGCGGCACCACCAATGTTACCCATGCTGATGTTGTTGGCATAGATCTTCTCCACTACGCCACCGCGACCGCGTGTTGTCTTAAAGCGAAGACCAACATCGGTCCCTATAAAGTTACAATCATAGATATAGATGTTCCTCGCACCTCCACTCATTTCACTTCCAATCACGAATCCTCCGTGGCCGTGGAATACGGTGCTGTTACGAACAATTACATCTTCTGTTGGTACACCGCGTTTTCTTCCTTCTTCATCGCGACCCGACTTGATGCATATACCATCATCACCGACATCAAATGTACTGTTCTCAATCAGGACATAGCGACAAGACTCAACATCTACACCATCGCCATTTTGTGCATTCCACGGATTGCGTACGGTAAGATTGCGCAATACCAAATGCTGTGTCAGCAGCGGATGAAGACACCAGGCCGGTGAGTTTTGAAATGTCACACCTTCCAGCAATACCCTTTTGCAACGAACTATATTTAGCATGTTCGGGCGCAGAAACTCTTTTATACTTTCGGCTTTCTGCAAGTCCCAGCCTTCGGCTACTACACCCGGACGTTTTTCTTTTGATCCGGCCAGTGCGCGCTCGGTCGGATACCATGTATCTTTCTTTTCATTCAGAAATCCACCTGACTTTGTTAAATGTTCCCATTCGGGAGGTGTGAGCTTACTTTTCTTTACCGGGCGCCATGCTTCCCCTGCACCATCTAATATACCTTCACCGGTGATTGCTATATTTTCTGCATCAACAGCATAGATGGGTGAATGTGCACGAATAGCATCGAGTCCTTCCCAGTTTGTTTTTACCAGCGGGTAATCATTGGTGTTGTTGCTGAACTGCACGACAGCCGCTTTCGAGATGTGCAGGTTAACATTGCTTTTCAGATCGAGCGGTCCGGTAAGCCAGAATCCGTTAGGTACCAACACCGTTCCTCCACCGGACTGGCTACACGCATCAATAGCTTGCTGAATAGCCTTTGAATTCAGTGTGATGCCATCGGCTTTAGCTCCATATTTGCGAATGTCGAAAGTATCTTTCTTAAAAGATACTTCCATAATCTTTGGCAATTCATATACAAATTTACCACCCACGGGCCATGCTTTCAGTTCTTTTGCTATATCCAGGTTTAACGCCTGTATACCTTCAGCAACCGCTGATGCCATGAGTGAAGCACCATATACCGTGAAGTGTGTATTGTCTTCTTTGCCATCCGGATAATGTTTCCATATACCTTTATCAACATTCAGGAAGAGCTTTTTTGATTCTTCTACTCCATGTTGTACAATTATATCTTTGCTGCGTGCGTGCAGATCGAGTACAGGTACTTTTAATTCCTTGCCAACTTCTTTTACTACACCCGGGTAATCGCCATGCTGATCGACAAAATTTCCTTTGTCATCAAATTTCCTGCGCATCACCGGTGTGATCAATAAAGGCTTGCCACCTTTTGATTTAATTTCGTTGATATAGCGGATCAGATTTTTGCGATAGTCTGTTTTAGCAGGAGCATAGCGTGTTGTATCGGACTCTTTCGAATCGTTGTGTCCAAACTGAATGAACACCCAATCGCCTGGCTGCAGCTGCTCATATACCTTACTCCAATGTCCCAGCGTACGAAAGCTTTTTGTGCTTCTTCCGTTTACGGCATGGTTCTGCACTTCGAGGTTTATATACTGTGGAAAAATCATTCCCCATCCCGTTTCCGGAGCTACCTCGGCAGGCTTGTTTGCCATTGTGGAATCTCCGATCAGAAATATCCGTGGCTTTTTCTCGATCAGTGCGAACGAGAAAAGTATACATGCTACGAGTGCTAAAGAAAATTTCAAAAGTATCCTGTTCATGATTTCTGTTGTCTATGGCTTTCGTGTGCGTCAAGTATATCTATAGCTATATTTCATTATGCCGGCAAAGAATAAGAAAATCCCGCAGAGCCAGCGACTACTCTTGCGGGAAATCCTATTTTAACCCAAATACAAATACA
>DJFR01000229.1 GCA_002432545.1 Flammeovirgaceae bacterium UBA5867
ACCTACGCGGTATGGATTCTTAACATTCTTCTCATACTCTTCAAACTCTCCCATCTCATCGAGGATCGGCACACAGTTGTGGAATCCATCGTTAAGAAGTTCAGAGATATATTTTGTATACAGCGGCATTTTAAAGCCGTTGCAAAGAATATAGGTATCCTTCGTTACTTTACCTTTTTCGTACAGGGAACGCACGATTGGTATATCAAATGCAGAAGATGTCTCAACGTGTACATCTTCATTCTTCAATGCTTCCTCCAGCACAAAAGAAAAGTGCGATGACTTGGTGCAGTAGCAATAGGTATACTTCCCGTTGTATTTGAATTTGGTCAGTGCATTATTAAAGATAGCCTGTACCGATCGGATGTTTTCGCTGATGCGCGGAAGATAGGTTAGTTTAAGAGGCGTGCCGTACTGTTTGATGATATCCATTAATGGCACATCATTAAACAACAGTTCATGGTCGCGGACCTTAAATTCTTTCTGAGGAAACTCAAAGGTTTGTTCAATCAGCTCGCGGTAGCTCTTCATTTATACCGTTATCGGTTAATAGTTAGTCTTTTTAGATCGCTGTTAAACGTATGATCGTCAACATAAATGAAGTTAATGCCATGTGATCAAATACTTTGTTTACCACACCAAACCCGGCACACACCATTTACAAGTAACGGTTAACGATTATCGTCTTCCAACAAAGGGTGCAATATTGGGATAATTTTGCCATCTTTGCAATAACTCATACAGAACGCATGGTTAATCATTTTCCCTGTTCGTTTTTCGCGATCGCGCTTGCCAAGGCGCCCGGTTTGCCCGACTTCTAAAGGCATCCTGAAGGGGATTTTTTATTACTTTTTTCTGGTTAACCATTAATTCATAAAACTTTAATACTATTTGTCGTGAAAGAGCTAAAGATCATAGAAGTGAAGTCCGAAATCGGTGCCGGTACACGCGGTGCCAGCCTGGGAGTAGAAGCGATGAAGATCGCCAGCTTAGACCTGAATTCTGATTTTTTCAAACAATACGAGTCTGTTGAAGTAGAGAATGTAAACGAGCTGCTGTTCGATGGCGCCAAGCACTCTTATGCCAAGTTTATTGATGGCGTGATGATCATGGAAGAACGTGTGTGCCTCGAAGTATATGAAACCATCTTCGATGAATTTTTCCCGCTCATTATGGCGGGCGATCACAGCACTTCATACGGCACTATATCGGGTATAAAGAAAGCTCACCCGAAAGCAAGACTCGGTGTTATCTGGATCGATGCGCATGCAGACATTCACACACCGTTTACAACGCCCTCCGGCAATATGCACGGCATGGCACTCGCAATGGCTTGTGGTATAGATAACCTCGAATGCAAAGTGAACGACCCCCGCGGAGAAACGCTGGAGTACTGGGAGCAACTTAAAAATGTTGGTATGCCTGGTCCGAAGATTTATCCGGAAGACATTGTATATATAGCTGTACGCGACCTGGAGAAACCTGAAAATTATCTTCTCAATAAGTATAACATCAATTTCATTGAGACTGAAGATGTGAAGAAACTCGGCCCTGCCGTGATTGCTAAAAAAGCATTGGAGATGCTCGACCATTGCGACATGATCTATGTCTCCTTTGATGTTGATAGTATCGATAGCCGGGTATCTACCGGAACAGGAACACCAGTGCCTAATGGTCTAACTGTTGAAGAAGCGAAAATTCTCAACTCCGAACTTGGTAAAGATCCTAAAGTTTGTGCGTGGGAAATTGTTGAAGTAAACCCGACACTTGATACCGAAAACAGAATGGCCGAAAGTGCTTTCGAAATTCTGGAAGCCACAGCCAGGTCTATTGTAAACAGACCGGTGCTGGCGGAGTAAATCACCAAAGAATTTCTGTAAGCCATTAATCGTGGTAAAAAATAAAGCTGATGTAATATACATCAGCTTTATTTTTTCTTCTCCTCCAGCAAAGCTATATATTCCTTGATCGTTGTCATAATATTACTGCGGATAATAGGGTCGGTAAGAAACTTGGGTATACCAATAGGCTTTGATAAAATTCTATACGTAGCCTTCACTTTGTTGGGAGCAATCTGTTCGAGCTTCCAACTGCCGGAGAGCTCCATGCGTGTAACGCCTTTTCGAACCGGGGCAATTCCATCATCTACTTTCGATTTGAATGTAAGTGTTATAACACCCGGGGCAGATGCAGTCATAGTATATACCAGCAAATGATCCTGATCGCTTACCGGCCACGGTATGTCGTGATAAGAATATTCAAGCCACATGGTGGTGTCTCGTTGTTTATAAACTTTAAATTCACTCACGTGATCCTGCCACTGCATAATCTTTTCCTCATTCTGGATCAGACGAAGTCCTGCATAAATTGTATTCTGGAAATAAAACTCACCTTTAACTTCGCGAGCCTTTATCGGAGGGTCTGTATTTGGAATCGTAATCCAGCGCTCGTAAACTGAAATCGTTCCGTCTTTCTTTACAAGTTCAAACTCCTCTTTCGACTGCGCCTCTGCATTTCCATATGCAAAACCCACAAACAACCAAAACAGCATTCTCATAATCTGCACATCATAACTGCATAAAGTCCGTACAAAATACGGCCAGGTTGCATTCTTTCATAATGTTAAGTTTTCAACCTTCTATAAAAAAATCAGCGAACTTCTGCGATTTTCTTAATTTCGCCCCTGAATTCGAATAAAAAACAGTCATGAGCCAAAACAGACCGATTTCCACTTTCATAGAGAAACACTATCTGCACTTCAACGCGGCTGCGTTGGTAGATGCAGCGAAAGGTTATAAAAAGCATCTTGCCGAAGGCAAAAAAATGATGGTGACATTAGCCGGTGCCATGAGTACAGGTGAACTCGGCATCAGCTTCGCAGAGATGATCCGTCAGGATAAAGTACAAATCATTTCATGTACCGGTGCTAACCTGGAAGAAGACATCATGAACCTGGTGGCGCACTCGCACTACAGACGAATTCCGAACTATCGCGACCTTACACCAGAACAAGAGTGGGAACTGTTAGGCAACCACCTGAACCGTGTTACAGATACTTGTATTCCGGAAGAAGAAGCATTCAGAAGATTGCAAAAGCATTTGTATAAAGTATGGAAAGATGCTGAAGACAAAGGTGAGCGTCTGTTTCCACATGAGTTCATGTTCCGTTTACTGAACAGCGGTGATTTGAAAGAATATTATGAGATCGACCCTAAAAACTCATGGATGATCGCAGCCGCAGAAAGAAATTTACCGATGGTTGTTCCGGGATGGGAAGACTCTACCATGGGTAACATCTTTGCATCTTACTGTGTAACCGGAGAACTGAAAGCATCTACGATGAAGTCTGGTATAGAGTATATGGTTTGGCTTGCAGACTGGTATACCCAGAACTCGGGCACGGAAGGTATAGGTTTCTTCCAGATCGGCGGTGGTATAGCGGGCGACTTCCCGATCTGCGTAGTACCAATGCTGCACCAGGATCTTGAACGCGACAATGTTCCATACTGGAGCTACTTCTGCCAGATCAGTGATTCTACAACCAGCTATGGTTCATACTCCGGAGCCGTACCGAACGAAAAAATTACCTGGGGAAAACTCAGCATCGAAACTCCCAAGTATATCATTGAATCAGACGCTACCATTGTTGCTCCGCTGATCTTTGCATATATACTCGAATGGTAAACTAAAAGCTAAAACTAAAAGTATATAGTAGCAAGGCACGAGACTATACCGTCTTACGTCTTGCTACTTTTGTCTTATATCAATTATGAATCTCGATCTTTTACTTCGGTCTGAAATACAGAAAGCGGTTACAGCTGTATTCAATCAATCAACAGACAATCTGCAACTGCAACCTACCAACGCAGAGTTTGAAGGCACGCATACGCTGGTGTGTTTTCCATTGACAAAACTGTCACGAAAAGGACCTGAAGAAACGGCACGAATGGTTGGCGAATATCTCGTTGAACATTCTGCTGCCATCAGCAAGTATAATGTTGTAAAAGGATTTCTGAACCTCTCACTTCACGATAGCATTTGGGTTGAAGCGCTGCATGCTATATCATCGGACGAGAACTATGGCCAGATACCCTACAACGGACAGGAGATCATGATCGAGTATTCATCTCCGAACACCAACAAGCCCCTGCACTTAGGACACCTGCGCAATAACTTTCTAGGCTATAGCGTAAGCGAAATATACAAGGCAAACGGTTATAACGTACACAAAGTACAAATCATCAACGACCGCGGTATACATATCTGCAAATCGATGGCCGCATGGCAACTCTTTGGCAACGGTGAGACACCACAAAGCAGCGGCATAAAAGGAGATCATCTTGTTGGAAAGTATTATGTGATTTTTGACAAGACGTATAAAGCACAGATTAGCGAACTCACCACGCAGGGATTAAGTGAAGAAGAGGCCGGGAAGCAAGCACCTATTATGCAGCTGGCTTCTGAGATGCTGCGCAAGTGGGAACAAAAAGATTCCGACACCGTTGAACTCTGGAAGACCATGAACGGCTGGGTATACCAGGGATTTGACGCGACCTATAAACGCATGGGTGTTGACTTCGAAAAATTATACTTCGAGTCTGACACTTACCTCCTCGGCAAAGAGCTTGTTATTCAGGGCGTAGAGAAAGGCATATTCTTTAAAAAAGAAGACGGTTCGGTATGGGTTGACCTGACATCAGACGGACTTGATCAAAAAGTACTGCTCCGTGCAGATGGCACATCGGTATATATGACGCAGGACATCGGTACAGCTATATTACGTTTCAAAGACTTCCCAAAAATATCCGGACAAGTATATACTGTCGGTAACGAACAGGAGTATCACTTCAAAGTGTTGTTCCTCATTCTGAATAAACTTGGATTCGATTGGGCGAAACATTGCTTCCATTTGTCGTACGGTATGGTTGATCTCCCTACCGGCAAAATGAAATCACGCGAAGGCACCGTAGTAGATGCTGATGACCTGATGCAGGAGATGCATGATGAAGCCGAAAAACAAACCCGCGAACTTGGTAAACTGGAAGGCGTAAGCGAAGAAGAGGCACAGGCACTATTCGAAATGATTGGTCTTGGCGCATTGAAATTCTTCTTATTGAAAGTAGATCCCAAAAAGCGCATGTTGTTCGATCCGAATGAATCCATTCAACTTCAAGGTTTCACCGGACCGTTCATTCAATATACTCACGCACGTATCAAAGCTATTCTACGCAAAGCAGAAAGTCTTGGTATACAAGTTAATCCGCACGACCTGCGAGCGGTAACAACACTGGAGCCAGCCGAGCGCGATGCCCTATATTTGATAAGTTCTTTCGAAAATAAAATCAGGGAAGCTGCCAAAGATTACTCTCCGGCAGTTATAGCAAACTATGCTTTTGAATTAGCGAAAGCCTATAACCAGTTCTATCAGAGCATTCCGATCTTCAATGAAGAGAACGTAGCCAAACTAAAATTCAGAGTTGCCCTATCCTATACCGTAGCGCGTATCATCAAACGCTCCATGAAACTCCTGGGCATCGAAGTACCGGAGCGCATGTAGCTTCGAATTGGAAGATTACAAAATTGTAAGGTTGGAAAATTAGTGCCTACTGATTTTCCAATCTTACTAATCTTATAATTTTTCAATATTCCGGTTCTCGCAATTTTTCAATTTTATAATCTTCCAATTTTGCAATCTTCCAATCTGTAAAAAACGAAAGCCACCCCGTACCCGAGATGGCTTCCTATATTCGAG
>DJFR01000027.1:0-17605 GCA_002432545.1 Flammeovirgaceae bacterium UBA5867
GTTTGAGTCGCTGCTATATTTCTCAATCCACTCCAATACCGGGCGATAAAACTCGGCAGAGTCTTCAGGCAGTGAACGACCGGAGATTTCAAAGATTCCGTTTTTCTTATCGAGGATTATTTTCGGTGTGTCTTCTGTTCCTTCCAGATTCAAAATTTCCATGGTATAAAGCTATTTATATTTCTAAATCAATTTATTCGTTATCTCTCGGCACATTTACTTTCAGACAAAAGAAGCAATACTCTTCGTTCATCTCAGGAAACTCAAACTCTAACCTCTCACCTGATTTTCTTGCCATGTCTACAAAGCCAAGTCCGGCACCACCTTTATCAGAGATTGTGGTGTTCTTGATGATCTCCTTGTAAAGATCTTTCAAACCATCTTTATCAAGGCCATTGATGCGATCGAGCGCACCCTGCAGTTTGACAACATTTTCCTTGCGGATAGGGTTACCCGTCATGATCGAATAACGGTTCGCCTCCTTGCCGATCAGAAAGATCGCGGCATGGCTTCTTACCTGGCCGTCTACCAATTCATCGCTATGTTTCACAATGTTCTGGAGCGCCTCAACCATCACATTGAACACCTTGCGCTTTATGCTCGATTCTTCGCCGGAAGAATCAAGGTTTCGCTCGGCCATGGACAGTATAGACTTGGTGCTCTCCTGGGTAAAATCACCCTGAAACACCAGAATCAGTTTCTGCGACATCATGGTGCGGTGCAGGTCATAAATAAAATTCATGCGTCAGAAGATTAGATTAAAATTGATTGAGATTCACTAAGTTAAAATTTATTTTATTTTAAAATCCACCCTTCGCTTCTGAAAGCCTGGGTTGGGTCTTTTGCTTTGTTTAAAATTTTATCCCGATCAGCAACACGTCATCTGTCTGCTTATGGTCGCCTCGCCAGCCTTCCCATTCCTGATCAAATATAGTTACTGCTTCGTTCATGGACGATGTATGAACGCGTTCTATTATATCACGCACGCGCTTCGGTCCAAACTTACGCCCTTCCGGTCCGCCAAACTGATCCGGGAAACCATCCGAACTGAAGTAGATGGAGTCACCTTCATTTAACTTAACGTAGGTATTGGTAAAGTTAGTCTGGTTCTTAAATATACCACCACCAATCGGGAATTTATTACCTTTTACTTCCTCCATGGCACCGCTCTTCATGATATATAGCGGGCGGTGAGCTCCGGCATATTCTACTTCGCGTGTTGCCATATTGATCTTACACAACGCGATGTCCATACCATCTTTCGTTGTTGAGTCTTCATCCTGGCGTAAAGTGGTTGTTACACCTTCATCCAGTAAGTCGAGTATCTTGCCCGGCTCGGTGATCTTACGGCTTCTAACGATATCGTTGAGCAGGAAGTATCCGATCAATGACAACAATGCTCCCGGCACACCGTGACCTGTACAGTCAACCGCTGCGATAAAGATTTCTTCTTTGATCTGTACGAACCAAGGGAAGTCTCCGGAAACGACATCGCGCGGTTTGTAAAGTATAAATGAATCAGGCAGAGCGCGGCCAATCACGCGGCTGTTCGGAAGGATAGCCGTTTGAATACGCTTCGCATAGTTTATACTTTCTGTAATCTTCTTGTTCTTGTTCTGGATCTCGAGCTCGATCATCTTCCGTTCGGTGATGTCGTGCGATACAACCAGTACAGATTCAAGTTTATTAGACTCATCAAATTCAGGTATAGCGTTAACCTGCATGATGCGTTTACCCATTTCAGAAGGAAAATCCATTTCTGTATCAGCCTTCTGGTTGGTAGCGTTTACCTGTTCAACAACTTTCAACCAGCCTTCGAGTACAGATTGATCGAGCTCGGCATCTTTCACTTTCTTGTTGAGGAAGTATGATGGATGCTTGCCGGTATACTCTTCGATCACCGGGTTGATATAAGAGATCGATTCGCCTTCGAGACGTGTGATAAGGTCGAGCGAGTTTTCGGAGAGTGCCTGCATTTTACTGCGCATGCGTTGCTCAAGCTCAGCTCTTCTGCGTTCGGTTATATCGCGTGAGTTAAGGATATAGCCGTGGATCGCAGCGTTCGACATGAAGTTTGTTCCCGTGGATTCAATCCAGATGAAGCTTCCGTCTTTGGTGCGGTATTCGTATTGTGTTGTAACTTTTTCGTCAGGACTATCTTTCAGTTTTCTGAACAGATCTTTGAAGTTGTCACGGTAATCCGGGTGTACTTTGTCGATGTCGCTCTTACCGATCATCTCTTTCTGTCCGTAACCAAGAATGGTTTCAACTGACGGAGATATATAGCGGATGCTTTCATCTTCTTCATAAATCGTTATAACCTCAGAAGCATTTTCGAGCAGAAGCTGCATACGCTTTTGTGTACGATTCACTTCTTCGATCTGCTCTTCCAGTTTTTGATTTGAGCGTTGCAGTTCTTCCTGAGTCGCCTGCATTTCTTCTGCATTCTGGCGAAGTACTTCCTGCTTTTCTTTCAGCTCATTACTCATCTCCTGCGATTCTGCCAGGAGTATACGGGTACGCTCGTTTACTTTGATGTTAAAGATGGTACGGGCCAGAATGAGTGAAAGCTCCTGTACAAATTTAACCTGCGATGGATCGAACTTACGGAAGCCGGCAAACTCCAGCACACCGTAAACTTCTTCGTTGGTAATAAGCGGTACAATCAGTACGCATGACGGGCGCTGGTCGCCTAATATACCCGATGTAATGGTTACATAGTCATCCGGTATCTCAGTACGCATTACAGTATCTTTTTCAGCAGCAGCCTGTCCTACAAGTCCTTCAGCAAATTTGAATTTAGCTTTCAGATATTTTTTACGGTTGTAGGCATAGCTCGCACGCATCTCGATTACAGGAGGGGCATTCTCATCGTTCACAACATAGAAAGCTCCTTGTATAGCACCGATCTTTTCAAGTATAAATTTGATCACATCTTCACCGAGTGCATCGATCGAGTCGTGCATACGAAGAATCTCACTGATCTCGGCAACACCACGCACAATCCAGTTACGCTCTTTATCTCTTCTTTCATTTTCGATCAGGTTGTTACGCATGTCGATCAGCGAAAGACCGAGTATATCATTTTCACCGGCAGGTTGAAACGCTGTATCATATTTACCTTCACCAATACGCTTGGCGAACTCAGCATTGCCTCGCAGGGTGTGCACAAGTTCATTTACTTTGGTACCCATCTGTCCGAACTCGTCACTGCTGGTATGCTCCGAGTTTTCAGGCAACACACCCTGTGCTACCAGGCTTATGGTATTGCGCATGGCGTATAGCGGGCGCGTTAGCGAGCGGGAGAAAAGCATTGCCAGGAATACGGCAAGTGCTACAATACAAAGACCGGCATAGGTAAAGGTGCTAATCAAACCTTTTGCATCGCCATGGGCTTCTGCCAGATCCATCTTGGCAATAAGTGCCATGTTCTTGCCCACCTTGCGTGACGTTTGCAAAATCGGATTACCATTCAGGTCTTTGCCTGTGGTGGGAATTGATTTACCTTCTACAGCATCTGCAAAACCTCTAACAAATTGTTCATTCGGATTGTACAGAATGATGGCAGAAGATGTATCGCCACGTAACGGACTGACGATAGCAATTTTCTTTGATGCAGGATCAACGCGGCCCAGCAGGAGTTCACCGGTTTGTCCTAAACCGTGATAGTTCTTCAATGTTTTATAGGCAGGATTGAGGTTAAGCCTTACAATGATAAGTTGCTGGCTTCCGCTGTTGTTGGTTACAGCACCTGCTACATATGAGAAATAGTTCTTTTTGGTCTTATCGCGAAAAACGGATGTAAAGTGTATATCGTTTTTGGCACGCTCGAATGTTATTCCATCCGGATCGATGAAGTTACCTTTTACATTCGGATCGGTAGAGGCTACAACGGCACCGGTAGGCGAAGTAATGATAATATCATCCACTTCAAATATATACTTCTGTTCTTCGAGGAAACCGGTAAGACCGCCACCTTCTGTTGGCTCACTTGCTGCCGCAGCTGAATCAGGAGCAGTTGTTTCATCGGGAGCGCCCATCATCGCCATCAGGTCCATACCACCACCGCCACCTGCTGCTGCGCCATCACCTTTCTTGATGGTTTCTGAGTTCTTCAATACTTCTACTGCGATAGCAGCTTTTTCAAAGTATGTGTTGAGGTAAGCAGCACGATTATCGGCCAGCGAGTTGAGCGTAGCTGTATATTTTTCCTGGTTTGATTTCAGGTGATAGTCGTAACTAAAGAAACTGATCGCGGCAACAGCCACGAGCGACACCGCGAGTATTAAAATCGTAATCTTGGTGCTGACGTTTATGCTTTTCATCGCTTCCGTTTAGGCTCTTGTTGAAATTTTATCGGCTATTAACTCTGCAGATTCCTCTACAAACTTGCGCTGGTCTTCCGTAAGGTTTGTAAACGATGCTATCTCTACAATTCCCAACACGCGGTCTTTTTTGATCGGAACAATCAACAGAAATTTAGGCGAGGCACTGCCTAATCCTGAAATGATTTTGATATACCCCTGCGGTACATCGTCAACGTATAGTGTACGTCCGCTGGCAGCTGACTGGCCGATGAGTCCTTCTCCGAACTCATAACTGATTACGGTGCTTTCACCAATCGTAAGAGCATAACCGTTTTTCAATTCTACTTTGCGTTTGCCATCTTCTTCTTTCACTACATATATAGCACCCTGGCCGGCATCCAGTTGTTTACACACCGCCTGAAGACCTGCCTGAAGTATATCTTTCACAGCATTGGCCTGGTTAACACTGCTCTTTACAGTATCGAGGCTGATGGTGGTTCTGCCTGCCTGCTCGGCAGCTTCACGCTCGGCCGTGGCAGCATCTACAATGCGATCGCGCATTACCACTACTTCTTTTTTATAGCGAAGTGCCAACAGAAGTGTTACGGCACCCAGTATAAATGTGAGTACGAGTATAATGTAGATGTTCACAAGCTCGGCCTGGTAGCCATCGGTTAAACGAAGGTTTGCCGGGAGCGAGTAAATGAGATATAGTGAAACGCCTATACCGGCAGTGAAGATTGCTGCCAGTATCAGGTTCAGGTAGTAGCGATCGTTAAATAGACCTGTCATCGATATTGTTTATCTAGTTCCTTTAAAAACTCTACAATTTGATCAACCTTCATTATGTGATCAATTTTTGTTGCTGCCAGTGCAGCACGTGGCATCGTATCAATCATACATTCAGAAGGCTCCTGTACAATTGTTAATCCGCCCCGGTCGTGTATATTTTTCATTCCTAACGCGCCATCTTTATTGGCACCGGAAAGAAGAATTCCGATCAGTTTCTCTTTATATACAAAGGCACTGGTGCCTAAGGTTATATCGATGGCTGGCCTGGAATTGTTAATCATCTCTTCTGTAGAAAGAGCAAAATATAGCCCGAGCTCTACAGACATGTGATAATTGGCCGGAGCCAGGTATACACTTCCTTTCTTTATATTCTCTTTATCGTGGGGTTCGGTAACCTGCACAACGCTTTTAATAGATAGAGCTTCCACAAAACCATTACGCACGTGCTTCAGTCTGTGAAGGCACATGATAATTGGTAACGGAAAACCTTTAGGCAACTGTGACAGGATTTTTACCACACCCTGGAAGCTGCCTGCTGACCCACCGATAACAACGGCTTTATAGCTGTTATTTAGGTTGTACTTACTCATTCGTAAAAGGCAAACTTCACTTAATCTTTTATTTTCTTGTAAATCTTCTCTTCGTTATTTACCACGATGAAGCGATTGGCATAGTCGCACCAGATCAAAGATTCCTTTGAACCAATAGCGAGGTAGCCATACTTAAATAAACTCTCGTGGAATTTCTTCAATACCTCATTCTGCAACGCCTGGTTGAAGTATATCATCACGTTCCGGCAAAGCACAAGATCGAATTTGTTGAAGATATCGCCCGTTACCAGATCGTGCCTGCGAAAGGAAACATTCATCAGAAGGTCTTTATTGAAAACAGCATTGCCATTTTCTTCGCGGTAATAATCTTTAAAACTTCTGGTACCCTGGAAGCGGATATAGTTCTTCTCATTCAACTCCATATTCTTGACAGGATAGGTAGCCTGCTTGGCTCTTTCAAGAATGTTTACATCGAGGTCTGTAGCAATGATGGTAACATCGTGAAGTATACCCATCTCTTTGAGCATGATGCACATGGAGACAACTTCTTCACCGGATGAACAGCCTGCATGCCAGATCTTGAACTGCTTGTGATTAAGCATGATGGCAGGAATAATCTCCTCGCGCATGATGCGCCAGAAGCTCGGGTCACGAAACATCTCGGTTACGTTTACCGTGAGTTCATCCAGAAACTCATTAATAAAAGAAGGCTGTTCGGTCAGCTTTTTCAAAAGGGCATCAACGGAAAGNNTAATTATACTTCTGGTAGATTAGCTCCGAAATTCTTTTAAGGTCTGCAATATCAATATCGAGCATGAAAAGGTCTTTATAAAAAGGAACCCAAAGTTAATTTCTATGGTAAACTACCGAATGGATTTGAACATTAAATCTTACATGTGTTCAAAAGCCTTCGCAGCACACAATTTTTCTAAGTAAATGAAATTACTGAAATCGTCCTAATTAGCGAGAAAAAGGGACCAAAAACTTTATACACAACCAGGCCCAATAGCTTGGTTAAAAATTTAATAACCTACACACGATCAATCGCCAATCGCTCCTATTTCCTGACTTATGGTTTCAGGAACTTCCCCTCTTTAGTATTAAATGTTTTACCTCGTTTTACGTGCGAGCTCTTGCTGGGTAATTTCCAGTGCTTCTAAATTTATTTTCAGTGATTTTGCAAATTCTTCTGCCAGTTCCCAATCATCAGATCGTGCAGGCTTACGTGCGAGCTCTTTTTCTAACGTGGCAATTTTATCAAGAAGTGCCCGCTCTTTACGCTCAAGGGTAAGTGTTGCCTCTTCCAGTTTGCCCGTTGTACCGGATATATTTCCTAACTGTTGTTCTAACTCCTGAATGCGTTCTATGTAACCGTGTTCTTTACGCGCCACTTCTTCCTGTGTAGCCTGCATCTCTTCCATGTTCTGGCGCATCTCTTCTTCCTGCGCACGCATCTGTTCAGTTTGTGACTGAAACTGTTCGATGAGAAATTTATTTTTCTGCGCAGCACGTACGGAAGCAATAGACGATGCAATGGTTTCGCCGAGCTTCTCTACAAAAGTTATTTCATGTTGTGCATACTCATTGAAGGATGCAAGTTCTACAATACCATATACCTGTGTATCAACCTTAAGCGGTACTATGAGTATAGACCGCGGGTTGGCATCGCCTAATCCGGATGTAATCCGGATATACTCGTCAGGGAAATTAGTGTAGTAATTTGTCTCCGCTTCGAGGTATGTCTGTCCTAATAAACCTTCACCAAGTTTGATTCTGCGTGTCTCAAATTTCTTGATGTCGAATGCAAACAACGATACCAGTTCCAGATGCTTGTCGTTTTCATCTTCATCGTTCAGTATATATAGCGCACCCTGATTAGACTTGGTATATTGTACCAGCGCAGCGATGATCTTGTCACCGAGTGTTACAATATCATCACTGGATGAACGCATGATGTCAACAAACTTGGCAAGACCTTCATTGGCCCACTGACGTCTGCGTTCTTCTTCGTTCAGTGATTTTAATTTGCCCTGCATGTCGATGAGCGAATCGGCCAGTTTGTTCTTGCCGTGGTTGTACCCGCTGTCCAATGTTGCCTTGTAATCTATATCGAGATTACCCTGACCGATTGCCGTAACAAAATCTGTAGCATCTTTTAAATTCTCCAGTGTCTCATTGATCTGCTGGGAAAGATGACCGATCTCATTCGAAGGCGAATCTGATATTTGCTGATGGCTGGCGGTACTGATACGCAGGTGGTTAAGCGGACGAAGCACATACCGTTCAAACGCCAGGAAGATCAACGTAAGCAATGCAACATCAAACACGATGATGGCAATAACCCAGCGATGCACGGATGATTTCTCCCGTAGAACTTCTTTCTCTACATCATTAAAAAGATTGTCGTACCACTGCGAAAGAGTAAGTGATAAACTCTCTTCTTTTAATACGGCAGCAGCAAATGCTTTATCCGATATTGCAGCGGGCTGTGTTACAACTGCACTATAGATGCTGTCGCCAGCAGACGAGTCTGTTATAGATGTTGTTGATTTTTCCTGGAGAGACACTACATCTCTTACCGAACTTTTATACTCTTCCCAATATTCATTCAGGTTGTCGTACGAGATGCGGGGCAGGCGGGTGAGGGGCTTCAGCATAACATCGGTTCGATCAATGCGTCCGCCTTTACTAAGCGTATTCAGCAGGTGATCCTGGTAAACGAGCTTCGCTTCGATCTCTGCCGAAAGATCTTCTTTCTTGGTAAAGTGGCGTTGCACCATCAGTGATATCTGCTGGCTTGATATTTCTGCACTGCGAATGAAATCAAGTTTCTGCTCCACTTCATCGAGTACATTGATGCGATATTGAATGATATAATACTCCGCAAAGTATATCAGGAACATGACAACAAGCAGATAAACACCGATCAGCCGCAGCGATGTATTGCGCAGAAATTTCATAATCACCAAGTAAGGTAAAATACCCTAAACCCCAAAACCGCTGTATGGAAAAAGCTGAAAGTGAAAAATCACGGGGTATTTATACAGACCGTGCGTTGTGATCGATACCTGACTACAGGCTGGCGTTGGTAAAGGCAAACGGCAGCAGCGACAGTGCCGAAGGTGCTTTGATCCATTGGTATTGCTGGCTCTGCATAATGATTTCGATCGGTGTTTGCTGGCGGTTCTCAAACTCCAGCAGTACTTGCCTGCATTCGCCACAACAGGTAGCAGGTGTGAGTTCTGTCTCGCCACGCTTCTGTGCCGTTACTGCTACTTTCAGAATCTTAACATGCGGGTAAAGTGCATACGCAGAAAATAGTGCTACGCGTTCGGCACACAACCCCGAAGGGTAGGCAGCATTCTCCTGGTTCATGCCGGTAATTACGGAGCCATCGTCAAGCAATGCGGCTGCTCCTACCATAAAGTTCGAGTACGGTGCGTAGGCATGTGCCAGTGCTTCACGTGCTTTCATCACCAGCTCTTGTGCGCCAATGTCCAGATCACTGAAGTGATTCACAATGATAAATTCGTTCATAGCCAAGCGTCTTTATAAGCGTGAAAAGTTAATGAAAAAGAAGAAAGGGTAAAGCATTTATTGAAAAAGACAGAGTATATACTGAGCAGCACAGACTAAAGCTTTACTACTTTCTGCTTTCAGCTTTAAGCTTATCGTATAACTTTACGATTAAAGTACATGTTCCATGAAAACTATCCTTGCACTTGGCGCTGGCCGCTCATCATCGGTGTTGATCTCATATTTGCTGCAACAGGGTGAAGCGAACGGATGGAAGATTCTGATCGGAGATATATCGCAGGCTGCTGCACGCGAACGGATCGGCAGGGCTACCGTTGGTGAAGCAATTGCATTTGATATTATGGAAGAGGAGGAGAGTAGACGATCTGTAGCACGGGCCGATGTTGTAATCTCGTTATTACCTGCACACCTTCACCCGCTGGTGGCACGTCATTGCCTGGCACTGGGTAAACATTTGTTAACGGCAAGTTATGTGTCGGATGAGATGATGGCTTTTCATGAGACCGCTATATCCAATGGTTTACTCTTTTTAAATGAATGCGGTCTTGATCCGGGCATCGATCACATGAGTGCCATGCAGGTGATCGACAAGATCAAGAATAGTGGTGGAACGTTAGTTTCATTCGAATCTTTCACCGGTGGACTGATCGCTCCTGAAACAGACCCGGGAAATCCATGGCGGTATAAATTTACCTGGAACTCACGCAACGTTGTTATGGCCGGACAAAGTACTGCCAGGTATATTCAACAGGGTGAATATAAATATATACCGTATCAACAATTGTTCAAGCGTATTACACCGGTATCAGTGCCCGGCTATGGTGAATATGAAGGATACGCAAATCGTGATTCGCTGAAATATATAGATACCTATAAACTCCAGGGCATTAAAACGATGTTGCGTGGTACGCTTCGTAACAAAGGTTTTTGCAGCGCGTGGAATGTGTTGGTGCAGTTAGGTTGTTGTGATGATACCTATGTGATGGAAGGTGTTGATCGCATGACACACCGCAGTTTTATAAACGCATTTGCAGATGCGGATAAACGTATGTCGCTGGAAGAAAAACTCGCACAAACTTTTTCACTCGCCAGTGACGGACCTGAACTGACACGACTACGCTGGTCAGGTTTATTTGATGATGAACCGGTTGGTATACCAAGTGGCACGCCTGCGCAGATACTTGAATATATACTGAATAAAAAGTGGAAGTTACAGCCGGCCGATAATGATCTGATTGTAATGTGGCACCGCTTTGTATATGAACAGAACGGAAAGCAACGCGAGATACAGGCATCCATGATTGCACGTGGTGAAGATGCGATTCATACAGCGATGGCAAAAACAGTAGGGCTGCCGTTGGGTATAGCTGCCAAACTTTTGTTACAGGGCAAGATAAAAAGCCGGGGTGTTGTTATACCGGTTGATGCTGAATTCTATACACCCATTCTGCAAGAGCTTAAAACGTTGGGCGTTGAACTGACAGAAACTGAAAAATAAAAAAAACAGGTACACCCCAACGGAGGGTATACCTGTTCTCTTTACATCAGGAGATATAGCGTTCTACGATGAACGATATGCCATTTCGTAAGATGATTTAACATGCGGGCCGAGAAACACGCGTGCATAGATACGAATGATGGCAAGCCCATCGATAATAAAACTAAGGGAAACAAAGAATGCAAGCAGCGCCTGGTCTTCATGTATGTGACTGAAGATAACATCTTCGCCAATGAACGTTGGTGTTATCGGGAAGCCTGATAGTCCTAAACATGTTAACAGGAAGAGAAAGGCCAGTCCGCTGTGTTTATAAGAGTGACCGTGAAACTGATCGAGATCAATGCTGCCTTCCAGCGTTTTCAATTTACGCAGGCATAGAATACCAATTATACCGGATATAGTTATACCACTGAGGTATAAGAACGTGTGGTTAGAACTGAAATGCTCGTTGAACGAAATAGCGAGTGCTACCCAGAAGTGGTTCATAATTACCAACGCCCAACTCATTTGTGCATGCTTTCTTTCCGAGAAAGCCTTGAGAACCATAATGAGTCCTATCAACGCAAACACGATGGGAAGTTGTTCATGTATAGTGGTTGGGATCAGTTCTTCATTATACAAACAGAATATACCAACAGCATACGCACCTGCGAAGAAGATGAGTGCGCGTTTCAGCGTAAGGAAACCTAATTTATTACCGGCCCACTTCAGCGGGTTCCACAAGTAGCGATACATGAATGAGTCCAGGTTCCATTCTTTGAGGCAAAGCATATAAAATGTATACTCTATCTTTTTAGGAAGTGAATCTTCGAATGTATGCTCGCGTGGTACAAAATTATAGAACTGCTCACGGATGAGATAACTCACAACCGATGGTGATACCAACAATTGATAGGTTCTCAGGAAAGCATTGCCTGCAAAATGGAACAATGCAAGTGTTTCCAAACCTGCGGCAACTTCAATAAAGATCAAACCGATTTGCGCGATAGACGCGTAGGCAATCTGGCTCTTCACCGATGATTGGACGCGTGCTATACCCGTTGCTGCTATACTGGTTAATAAACCTACTATACCAATTAGAATTCGTACGGAAAGTTGATGCTCCCAGAACGGAAATGTTCTTAACAGAAGGAACACACCCAGGTGAACAGAAAGGGAACCATAAAATATAGCACTGGATGGTGTTGGCCCTTCCATAGCGCGTGGCAACCACGATGAGAATGGAAACTGCGCAGACTTCGCTGCTGCCGAGATAAGAATCATTAAGGATATAAATACACCAATAAGACTATGCGTTTGAAGCTGCGCATCTACCAGTGTATAGTTGTTCAGTTTGAGGTAGGTAATGTTCTCGTGCCACAGGTGGTGACTGAGCCACATCGCGAGAATTATACCCACGTCAGCAATGCGATATATAGAGAAGATTTTTACTGCATTTTTTACTGGCAGGTAACGATCTCTGTAAAATGCGATGAGCAGAAACGAAGCGATACCGAGTATCTCCCAACCTATAAATAAAGTCTCCAGGTTGCCGGAGAAGATCACGATGTTATACCCGAGGTAAAAGAAAAGGATCGTGTTGAAGAACCGCTTGTAGCCGCTTTCGCGATGCAGGTATGCACGACTGTATAATGTTACCAGGAACGTGAGGAACGAACCTACAAAGAGATACATCGCGGTGATCTTGTCGAAGTAAAAATCAACGAAGAATTCGTATCCCGTACTGCGGAACAGCGCAATGTCCTTGATGTTTAAGGTGGGATGTCCTTCCAGTAACCACCATCCAAGAAAACCGATGGCCACAGCCAGGTGTAACCCTGCTGTTACAAACGCTGTACGCGAAATAAGGCCCTCCTGTCGCGCGGGAATCAGAAGACTGATAATATACCCGACCAGCGGAAGAAGTATAAAGAAATTAAGAATCGATGTCATATATAGTGGTGCTTAAGAGAGTAAGTGAACTGGTATATTGTCCTGGTGAGATTCAATGAGCGATGCTACATCTGAAACAGCATCTATAGTTTTAAGCGTTGTCTCATACGGATAGAACGCTCCTTCACGGAATACTGATAATGCTTTTGTTTCCGGGTTCACCACGACCAGGTTAACCCATTCGTTGATGAACCACTCGTACGTTTCAGCTGCTTTTTGTATAGTGCGTAATACAACATCCGGGAAGTGCTCAACGATGATGAGCAAACGAACCGGATCGTGTACTTCAATCATCTGGCTCGGAAGTCCGGGACGCAAATCACCATCTATACCATTGGCCACACCGAAGAGTCCCATCACATTGTGCGGCAGTTTTGTGCCTGCACCGAGTTTCTGGTTGTCAACACGTGAAAAGAAATATTCGAGATTTATACCTCCGCATACCGGGGCACAAGCCTTTAATATATTGAAGAGATATGTTCCTTCCGGATCAACTTTATAATCGAACGAGTTCATGAACGAGCGTCTGTCCAGAAATATACCTTTCGATAATTCTCTTCTGCCTACAATGCAAAGTGCATTAGTAGCATGGTTCAGTTCAGGACGTGGTTCGAATAACGAAACGGAACGTCTCAAAACCTTATCATGAATTTTCTTCGGAGCAAGCTTTGTATCGATTGACTCGAATCTTCTCGATCTTTCTTTTGAGTTATAGTCAAGAGCGTTGCTGAATATACCTTCGTTTTTGTGATGATGGTCGAGGTTAGCCGGTGTAAGCGAATCTTCATCGAAGAACATAATCTCATCGCGTGTCGTATCATGCAGACCACCTACAAACTGTGTATCTTCCGGAATAACGATACCCTTACCCGCCAGGATCTCGCGTACCTTCGGATGGTTTGCCATAAAACATACCACCCGCGAGTTAACAGAACCTGCTCTACCGGAACATGCACCACAATCGTACGCGGCATAGTGCGGATTGTTTACACTGCTCGATCCGTGACCTACTACATATACTATAGGAGCAAAGTCTTTTACAAGACCTATACTTTTTAAAAGTCCTTCAACACGAACAGCCATTTCTTCTATGGTGAAACCAACCTGCAGATCGTGCTCGCGATGCTCCGGATTTTTATTCTCGATGGTAAGCTTAGCATGCTTGTCCATGTGACGGAACGAAGACGCAGCAGCCGGGCTCATGGATGGTCTGAATACATTGAGGAAAAGTTTCAATGCAGACCAGAAGCCAAGTGTATGTGTAATTAACCAGCCGCGGAACAACGAATGTGTAGGCTTGGTAAAGTGTATATCTTTAGCACGCTTGCTGCGCGTACCAACTTCTTTGATCAGATACTTAGGTGTTGCCGGTGCCGGACAAAGTTTAGTTAAAAACTTTCCGTGTTCCGGACGGAAGAAAAATTCAACACTGAAAAATCCGGGCATCCCGAAGGTCTCACAGGTCGGATCAATTTTTTCGAGGTAACGTCTCAATGAACATTCACGATCATCGATGCAGAACATGGCCTGAAAACTTTTTACACTCTTCTGCTTTTCCGTATTTGATGAAA
The DNA here is from genome assembly GCA_002432545.1 of Flammeovirgaceae bacterium UBA5867. Classification (GTDB taxonomy): domain Bacteria; phylum Bacteroidota; class Bacteroidia; order Cytophagales; family Cyclobacteriaceae; genus Ohtaekwangia. The sequence goes on from DJFR01000027.1 coordinate 14,189, forward strand.
GTCGCACACCGGCAAGTACCTCGTCATAGTAGCTCCATTCGAATGCCTGTTGCCAGAGGCTTAATACTTCGTGCAATTCTGTTGAAGGTACGGTAGCAAAAAGCCCGGTGGGTTTATCTTTTAATTTCGCTGTAAGTGGCAGCCAGTTGTCTTTGCCAAAGTGATAATCGAGTGCATCAATTTCCAGGAGTAATTCAAACGTGATGAGGTCGTGTAGCGAGATCTTCTTTGGATCCAGCAATGTCTCCGGCTGACTTTCGATGGTTGATACCATACCCGACCAACCCTGATGGGCAAATTGCTGATCGAATATATATTGTTCATATAGCGACTCATTGCCAACCAGTATCTTCAGCAGTTCAGGTATACTATGTTTTCCTTTTAGCAAAAGTTCTTGGGCGCGTTTGGTACGGAAGAAACTGGTAAAACTGTTGCGTTCCATTTCTTTTACCGAAGGCAGAAAGCCTTTATGCCATACCGGAAAATTCCACATGGAAATTCCCTGGTCAAGATAACTGCAAAGTATACGGAAGAGTATAGGATGTACCAGTGAATCCAGATCGATCTTGAAATATTTTTTCCAGTTCGATCGTAATGCACCTATACGAGGCGATGCTTCATTGTCGTAATTTTTTGCCAGAAGTTTTTCTTTCCAATCGGCTATAGCACCCGCGCCTTTTTGTTCACCAATAATTTTTGTTATGATCTCTTCGCGGATTTTTCCTGACTGGTAAAGTGATCTGTACTCTTCGAGCGAGAGCATCACTTTATACCCGAAGATTTCCGATGCCTGTCGAAGGGCATCCAGGAATTTCAGTTTTTGAAATGCATGAAGTGTATTATGATGAACGAAATCTTTAAGCGGAGCCTGCGCAGGTAAATAGTGCTTCAGCTCGTGAAGTACTTCATGCTCGTTGAAAGAAGAACTCTCAGACTTTTTTTCATGAGGTACATCCAGCTCAACGAAAGTGGAATTTTGCGTTTTCATTTATGGTATATAAATATTTTTGAATACTGCCGGTAATAGGAATGTTTCCCGTTGCAGATGATAGTGCTGAAAAATGAGTGCTTAGAGAAGCTGCTTCATTTCAGAATGTTTCTGTGACAGAAGCTATCATCAAATGATGCCAGCGATGTGGCTAACCAGAAAAAACAAATCAGATAATAAGAGACCGCTTGGTGAGATATAGCGGTATACTTGCTGCATGCTCGCAGGCGTGTGAAGGATGGTGCGTACTATGATCCTGCGATTCTGTGCCGGAAGCAAGTGTGAGCGCATCAATAAGACAGATAAAGAAAAAATGACTGTGTGACCGGTCGAATCCTTTCTCTTCTTCTGTTTCTTTTTCTTCGTAAGGAAGTTGTGTGTCAGTTTTGGAATGTGCCTTTGCCTTCCTGGTAAGAACCAACTCTGCCGTTTTAGAAGGTGCAGCAAAGCAGTTAACTGAAGTACAAACGATTGATGCTAATAAAAGAATAACCACCGCAGTGCTCAAGAATGACCTGATGTGATTTTCTTTTTTCATCCAGACAAATGTAAATAAATTACAGCATGTTTATATACAGAAAACCAGGCACTTGGTAACTAAAAAACAGGAAAGACTATGGATGTATTATATCCGGATAATTCGAAGTCTTTCAAGTTGTGGCGCTACATTTTACTCCGCTCGTAAGCGTCATCAATCAACAGCCTGGCGCCTCGGGCAGCCTGCACTGCCAGCTGATCGCAGCGTTCGTTTTCCGGGTGGCCCGCATGTCCTTTTACCCACGTGAAGCGCGGTTGAAATTTTTGATGTAATGGTATATACTGTTGCCACAGATCCGGGTTGGCTTTGTCTTTGAAATTCTTTTTCTGCCAGTTCCACAACCATCCTTTCTCAATAGCATTGATAACATACTCCGAGTCGGAGTAGATCATTACCGGTATACCTTCTTTTTTTATAGCCTGCAATGCCTTGATCACCGCCAGCAGCTCCATGCGGTTGTTGGTAGTAAGACGAAAACCTTCTGATAATTCTTTAACAGCGTCTTTGAATTTCAGGATCACGCCATAGCCTCCGGGACCAGGATTACCCTGCGCTGCTCCATCTGTATAGATCCGGATCATATAGACAACGCGTGGGTTTTAAAGATCTTCACTGCGATAGCAAGAAGTATAACACCGAATACCCTGCGCAACACAGCAAACCCTGATTTACCGATAACACGTTCAAGCCATACGGATGAACGCAATACGAGGTATACAAAAATAACGTTGAGCAAAATACCGATGAGTATATTTATTTCCTGGTAAACTGCACGCAACGAAAGTATAGTAGTTAATGTACCGGCACCGGCAATAAGCGGAAAGGCGAGGGGCACTATGGAGCCTGATCCTTTTGCATCCGGATCGTCTTTGATCAAGGTTATACCCAGTATCATTTCCATGGCTACAATAAAAATTACAATAGCTCCGGCTACCGCGAATGATGCAACATCAAGTCCGAACAGTGTTAGTATAGATTGCCCCAGAAACAGGAAGCTAACCATTAATGCCGCTGATATAAGTGTGGCTTTCTCGGCATGAATTCTTCCTTCGCGTTTACGAATGATGATGATAAACGGAATCGATCCAAGAATATCAATGACAGAGAATAGGATAAGGGTAACTGAAAATATTTCCTTCAAATTTAACATAGCGCAAAACTAACGAAAAAAGCCAGATATGAATCCGGCTTTTTAGAGAGAGGGCTTTGTAGGGTCTTTATAATTTCACGTTAAAAGCGCAACGGTACACCAACGGATATTTGCAATGCACGATTCTTACTTTTTTCTTCATGGTTAAGATTCGTGAGGCTAAGGCCATACCGCACATCCAGTGCTATACGATCGAATACTGTTATACCTGCTCCGGCTTGTAATCCAAAATCCACATTATGGTCGAACGATGTTGTATTGGTTTCATCGCTGTCGTAAAAACGAATGTCACCTTCCGTGTTGGTTGTCTCATCGTATTCAAATTCATCTTGTATGTGCATGATGCTTTTGTATTTACCATCCAGACCGAAGGCGAGCGATGGGCCTGCCTGTATAGCGACACGTAATTTCTCGGAGCCAAATTCATATTTAGCCAGCACCGGTATTTCGAGGTAGTTAATGGTATACTCCTGCTGTGTGTCGAACGTATAGTATGATTCACTTCCGGCAAATTCTCCGGTTGCATCTACCTTGAATCCTTTCTGGATAAAGGAAAGTTCAGGTTGCACTGAAAATATACCTTTGGCAAAAGTTCCTACCGGTATAGCGTAGGCGAGCCCTATAACAAATCCGGATTGCGACTGGATCTTGTTGTCCATGTCCTTTACAAAATCATCGGCTTGTAAAGTGGAAATGGTTAAGCCTGCGCGCGGTATAAAAGTTTGTGCTCGTAGCAGGGTT
>DJFR01000027.1:17690-26476 GCA_002432545.1 Flammeovirgaceae bacterium UBA5867
AACAATGTCCGGCACTTGTCTACCTAAACCTAATCTAACCCCTTAGTGAAGAACGCAGGTAACGGTAGAATTACCTGAGTAGTCTTTGATATTGTTAGAAATATATCTGGTACTGTAGCAGTACTTGTCCTTTAGTGCCATCTTTTATATAGCTGCCTCCCTCGTTGATGAATGCAGGCCTGCTCTGGTAGTCGAGTGTAATTTTGCTGTTGTGTCCTTTAATGAGCCAGTTCACGCCTATATCCCACACATTCATCTGGTCTTCCAGGCGATCGTAGTTGCCACTCATGATGGAAGCATACGACATCAGTGTTCCATTACCTTCACCCAGCAAATCTTTCTTCAGCAGGTAGCCAACCTGTGCATATAGCACCTGGCCTGTACCAAACATCGGGAACGCATTACCCTGGTTTCCGGATATATATTGTGAGCCTGTAGCCAGTCCGTTGGCAGGGTTCATGGAGCCGTTAAAGCGCAGGTAATTTGTGCCGTAGTCAAGATTGTAATAACCGGCATAGGCAGAGAGTGCCGTGCCTTTTTCTATATTGAGCGGTGCATCATAGAATAATGCTGCAGACCATAACTTCATATCCTGGTAGTTGGTTGTTACGCCACCATCGGTAGAAGTCCACATCGCATTTTTCTGTGTGATGAAACCAGCTTCGAGGTTAAACACTTTCTTTTTACCGAGATATGTACCGGTCATATAGGGTGTCACGTTGGATTCTTTATCAAAGAAATTCCACATGAAGAAACCCTGGTATTGTTTGTGATGCCCTGTTTGAGCAAACGTTGCGTTAGGACCTATAGCAGGTGCGGCTTGTCCGTTACTCGTTACCGGGAATGGATCGCTCAGTACAACACGATAATCTAATTTACCTACCTGGCCGCGTGCATATATACTCAGCTTTCTGGAAAACTCATCGGTCTGGTCTACGGTTGCCTGCGCAAATACAGGAACATCTAACGTCATGATCGTGCTAACACTTGGCTGACTGAAACGTGAAAGTCCGTTGGCAATGGTTAAGCCACCACCGAGTTTCAACCAGTCGTTATCCTTCCAGATTTTATATTCACCTAACGCATCGTGAAAGAACACCTGGAATTTGCGGTTGCCACTGTTAGAAGCATTTTGCCCCGAGAGGAAGTTAAAGTTATTCTGACCGAACTGTGTATAGAAGAAAACATGATCGGTTAATTGTCCATAGAACTGAATGCGTGTTCTGCGCAAACCTATATCAAATGTTTCGTTAGCGCCTTCACCTAAAACTGTCGTGCCCGGGTTACTTTGATTATAGCGAAGCCAAACCTGATTGGAGAAGGTCCACTTCAGATAGTGACTTCCATCTTCATTCAGTTTTAATCGTAACTCTTCAATTGTATTTGCCTTTGGTTTAGGCTGTGGTGCAGGAGTAGTAGTTGTGGTCTGCTGGTCTGATTGTGTTTGTGCCGAAACAAAAAGCGGCAACGCAATTCCCACCAGGATCGTAAGTACTATTTTTCTCATTCGTTATGATTTAGTTTTTTCTAAGGAGTTTCTAATGTGATACTATATATCCTGCTGCCTTTGGATGCAGACAGTGTTATATAGTCACATGTCTCAAAATTATTTTTTTTCTGCGGGTATTGTGTTCCGCTTGTGTATTAGTTGCAAGAAATGATCTGGTTGTAGGAGATGCTATTGTAGAATACCTGTAAGGCTTCTGTGCCTTTTGTGGCTCTGAGTACACCCATCACGGTGAGCTTTTTTTGTTGAACCCGCTCCTGTATAAAATCATAGGCAAGCAACGCATTACATTGTTGAACAATGTTGAGTTCAAGCAGTGCCTTCTCGAAAAATGCTTTATTGGTTTTATACTGAATAGAGAAAGGATGCAGGTTAAACGTAAGGTCGGCAATCAACGGCTGGGCCAGTGCATCTTTCAGAATGTACTCCACAGCCTCGGTGTGATAGTTGCCGGTAATAATAATTTGCCTGCAGCCTTTCTCTTCAATACAGTATCGGATCTTTCGAAGTTGTGCATCGTTCTGCTCATGCAGAACGTTACCCGGGGAACTGATCAGCAGAATATTTCTATTCCATCCACGCTTCATGCAGCCATCTTTTTCGTGGCACGCCATGATGAGTGTTTTCTCTTCCCGAAGTAACGATCTGAATGGCATCAGGCTTTTCATATAGCCGCCGGTTGCACCTGGTGTTTATTCAATACGCGCACAAAGCCTTCTACAAATTCAAGCACTTCGCGAATGTCATCGGCAGTAAGCTCTTCACGCTTCTTATATACCAGCAGTTTGTTGCGATGTGATTCTACATGTATACCGTTGTGGTTCTCCAGGTATACCAATGCGCTCTCTGAGAAGAATTCGCGAACAGCAGCTTCATCGTCACCACGCAGATAGTATTTCCTGGAGAACAGCGGATGATCTTTGAAGTCTATATCTTTTCCAAAGGTAAGCTCCGAGAATTTAGTCCAGAGATCTTCAGGCTCCAATGCAAAATCAGGAATTGTAATATCAAGATCTGTTATGTGCAGAATGGTGATGTGTGTATCCTGTTGTGCTGTGCGAGCGCCTTCGCTTAACGTTATATCTGCAATTTCGATTTTGGCGAAGTCGCTATATTTTACCAGCACGTTTTCTTCGTACTCGATCTTGTTTCCTTTCTGGATAGGGAAATCTTTATACTTGGCAGCTGTACGAACTTTCTGCGGATAGAAATTGAAATCATTTTTATCAGCGAGTATACGCAGTGCTATCTGGCGTGGTGTAAGACGTATCTCGATTTTACCGGCAGAGTCTTTAGATACTTTGCGTGCTGCGAGCGGGTGATTGGAGAATGGACTGAATCGCTCCAAACCATTCCATACTACTTTACCACCAGTTTGATGATAGTCTTCTTCGAAGTGGTGGAGTTGCTCCATGAACGAGTGATCCACCAGTTTCGCATCACCAAAGCTGAAGGTGATAAGTTTACCTGGCTTGAATTGAGCGAATAGTTTTTTATAGCCCAGGAAGTTTGAGAAGGTTGCTGAACCTTTCACCTTCACATTATACTCATCATTTTCTTCTGTAAGTGTGTAGTCTGCTTTGAACAAACTTGCAAGCGGTGCACCGTTAATGATGTGGAAGATGAATTTGGTAAGTATACCTGCTGCAACACCTAACAATAAATCTTCGGCTACGGTAACAACAATGGTTACTACAAATATTACAAATTGTTCAGGGCCTATTTTATAGGTACCTATAAATTCTTTTGGAGATGCCAGGCGATACGCAACTGCTATAAGCATCGCTGCCAGTGCTGCGTTTGGTATCATTTCAATTACTGGTATAAGTAACAGCATGGAAACGAACAGGAACAAACCGTGAAAGAAATTTGCCCAGCGTGTACGGGCACCGTTGTTAACGTTCGCTGAACTACGCGCAACTTCAGAGATCATTGGGAGGCCTCCCAGTAAACCTGCTATACCGTTACCCAATGCTAATGCTCTTAAATCTTTGTTATAGTCTGATTTACGCTTCCACGGATCAAGACCATCAATCGCTTTTACAGTAAGCAACGATTCAAGACTGTTTACGAACAGGAACATGAATACATATTTCCAGAATACAAATTTATCGATGGCCGCAAAGCTGGCGCTGAATGTTACGTTCTTCCAGAAGTCGCCAATGCTTACCAGTGATCCTTTGTATAAATTTTTGAAATCAAGTACGAGTGCGAGCGGAATCATGATAACAAGAACGAGCATCGGTGCAGGTATTTTTTTGAATACACCACCCAATGCAGGCAGACCAAAAATGATTACCAGGCTTAATATACCCACCAGTGCTATATGCCAGTTAGCGTTAGCAATGAATATAGGTATATGGGTATATAATTGAATAGGACTAAGACCTTTGGTAAGGGCAGAGTCAACACCTAACAATACCGGAAACTGTTTCGCGAAGATCAGTACGCCGATAGCTGCGAGCATACCGTGCACTGCTGAGTGCGGGAAGAAATCGCTGAGTGATCCGAATTTAAGTATACCGAATAATACTTGTATAGCAGCCATGATAACGATGGCTCCGCACGTCAGTTGTGTGGCGGAAACACCTTCAATGTGCAGCGCACCAAGATCGGTTACGGCACCGGCACAAACGGTAATGAGTCCGGCAGCAGGACCTTTGATGGTGAGACGGCCACCTTGAAATATACTTACAACAATACCACCCACCATCGCGGTAAGCACACCCATGGCGGCATCAAAACCGCTGGCCTTTGCAATACCAAGACTTAATGGTAATGCTAACAGAAATACCAGGAACCCCGACAGGGTATCGGTCTTCCAGTTTTCTTTCAGCCCCGCGAGGCCGTCTTTAGGAATATTTAAAGCTTTCATTTTTTTAGAAATTATGATCGTTAGGGATTAGATGCATTTAGATACAAAAAGTCAATTCCGAAATTTTTGGCGATCTCCTTTTCGAAAGGAAGCAGCGCGTAAAAGTCTTTGGAGAGCGAAATCATTTGTTTTCTCTCGCCGGCCGGAAGTTCATGACTTAGNNTTCTGCATAAGCAGTATACAGTATGCAGTGGTTGCCGGGTTGCTGCAACAGTTCTGTAACAACTGTATAGAAGTGGCTGTAGGACAGGACCGGAATTTCAATCGATGAAACGTGGTCAGTTTTTTTCACCGCCAGGTAATGCGATGAACCGAGTGTCTTGTTCATACTGAAATAGTTAAAATGAAATTGATGAATATGTTCTTTGACGGAACCGACCCGAGCAGACTACCTAATATTTTTCAAGGAAGAAACTGATCAGGTCGGCTAAATCACGGGGAACAAAAAGAGATTTAGCGCGACTGCCTATATAGGCATGGCGTTACAGGGACTGTTGAAAGTCTGCCTGGATAAAGCGAAAATCAGATTATAAATACGCGATATAGCGTAAACAAAGGCGGATGCCGGTCAATGCGATCACTGAAAGCAAATGGATTAAATTTACTTTCATGCAATTGTGTTAATACGAAAGAGTGATCTGTGAAATCAATGAGTGGAGAAAAGTCAACGAGATCAATAACTTCAGCTTTATATTCTTCAGTCTCGTCTTTCTCTTTTAATAATAGCGGAACAACGATGGAGCTATGGTGAGCGTGAAGAACAACACCGTGATGATCATCAACCACACCCGAGCTTTGTGTAACTACCGTAAAGAATGCCGGTGACAAAAACTGGAATAGCAATGCCAGAAGCACTATTCTCATAAGTTGTCTTGAAATTCCGGTCATGTTAACGTATTGAATTACCCAAAGGTGAGTAGTTTTTTGAGAAACTTGATTGTGAATATATAATTTTTTTTGAAATGTAATACCCGATTCACTTTTGAAGAGTTTTGTGTTAACGATTGAACCCTTCTTAATACTTCTCCAAAAACTTCATCAGTGTCTTTATCTCCTTTTCCTTTAATGCAGGAAAGTTGGCAATTCTAAACGTAACTGGCTTATAAGTGCCATACCCTTCACCCAATAAGATACCTTCTTTCTTCGCGTTCTTTTTTATAGCGGCTACCGTTTGTTCATCGGCCGCTACCGGTATCACAGTGTACGATTGGACAGCCTCCTCGCTCACGAAGTGGTGTATGTTTTTTCTGCTTTTCAGAAAATTGATCCACCGGTTGTAGCGCTCTTCGATCAGATCGTGCGTGGTTTTTATGGCTTCCATTTTTTCGAGCACGCGCATCAGCAGGTAAATGCCGAGTACATTAGGCGTGAATGGTGTTTGCCATTTGTCCATCATCTCCGCCATAAACGTGAGACTGTTATAGTGATTCTTCTCGTTGATTGTCTTAACACGTTCAATGGTTTGAGGCGAGCAAACCATGATTCCCAATCCTGCCGGTAATCCAAAACATTTCTGTACCGAGGCCAGCCATATATCGGCTGATTTGAAGTCAAGATCTATACCGGCCATCGAAGATGTAGCATCAATAGCCAATAAATAAGAAGGATTATTTTTTTTGATGGCGCGAATTATAGCGTTGCTAACCTGCGTGCCGTTGGATGTTTCGTTTTGCGTAATGCAGATTATGCCTTCTTTCAGATCGAAGATTAATTTCTTTGGATCAAGCTTTTCATTTACATCAAACGGGAGCGGCTCTGCCAATGGATGAATGCGTTTGGTATAGTCAAACCACTTTTGTCCGAAAGAACCATTGTATAAATGGTAGCTCTTATCCGTTACAACAGACTGCGCAATGATCTCCCAGCATTCGGTTGCTGAAGACGTAAAGAACACGGTATAGTTGCGCGGTATATTTAGTTTCTGTTTTAACAGTTTTATAGTTTTCTCTGACATGCTGACGAAAACATCGCTGCGATGATTGATGCTCATGATGCCTTGTTCAAAAGCATCTTTTACATACTTGGGTATTTCGTCATGTACACGTGATGGACCTGGATAGAAGGAGATCATGAGCGTGAGGGTTTAAAGCCTGTTAAAAAAGAAATTCTATATATATTAATTCGTAAAGTATAGCATTGCGTAATGCACCACAAGTGATGATACGTGTATAAAATATTTAGGTTTATGCGTGACTTCGTGTTCTGTCACGCATCCTTTATTTGGCAGCTACGCGTGTCTTAAAGTATTGGATAGCCAGTGCATAGCCCTCCATACCAAAGCCAGTCATCATGCCTATACATTTGGAAGTGATGAGACTTTTATGTCTGAACTCTTCGCGTGCATACACATTGGAAATATGAACTTCAACTACCGGAGTGGCAATGCCACCAACAGCATCGTGAATAGCAACGGAAGTATGTGTATAGGCTCCTGCATTGAGAATGATACCATCGTAACTGAAGCCCACCTCGTGTATTTTGTTGATGAGTTCGCCTTCCACGTTCGATTGATAGTAATAAAGCTCGTGTTCCGGAAAACGTTTTTTCAGGGTTTCAAAAAAATCTTCAAACGACTGGTTTCCGTAGACAGTAGGCTCACGTTTGCCGAGCAGATTTAAATTAGGGCCGTTAATGATCTGTAGTTTCATTGGGGGTTGTTGCGATATTTCGAAAGTTAAAAGGCGCAGGTGAAGAATAAAAAACTTCTTTCGCTTAATATTGAAGTATGAACTGGGAAATGCAGGTGCGACATTTTAGCAATTACCTGAAACTGGAGCGATCGCTTTCAGAAAACTCGGTAGAAGCCTATATGCACGATGTAGCCATGTTGCAGCAGTTTATAGGTATGAAATACCCACAGGTATCTCCGTTGCAGGTAAGCACAAAATTACTGCAGGAGTTTCTGCAGTATATAAATGAGCTGGGCATGAGTGCCTATAGCCAGGCCAGGATACTCTCGGGCATTAAAGCTTTTTACAAATACCTGTTGTTTGAAGAGCTTATTGAGAATGACCCGACTGCCTTGATAGAGGGGCCCAGGCTCGGACGGAAATTACCGGATACTTTAAGTTATCCTGAAATAGAAACGTTATTCAATGCCATAGATCTTTCTACACCTGAAGGTGCGCGTAACCGTGCCATGCTGGAGGTGCTATATAGTTCAGGCCTGCGGGTAAGCGAACTGATCGACCTGAAGTTGAATAATATTTATTTTGATATAGGTTTTCTGCGTGTAGTAGGGAAGGGCAACAAAGAGCGCCTGGTGCCGGTTGGGCGTGATGCCATGAAGTTTATGAAAATTTATATAGATGAAATTCGTGGTAAGCATCCGCATAAACCTCCCCATAAAGATTCGTCTATTTATGTATTTCTGAATCGCCACGGCAAGAAGCTCACGCGGGTAATGGTGTTTACAATTATCAGGAACCTGGCGCTGAGCGTTGGGTTGAATAAAACGATAAGCCCGCATACATTCCGGCATTCATTTGCTACACACCTGATAGAAGGTGGTGCAGACTTGCGTGCAGTGCAGGAGATGCTGGGGCATGAATCTATTACAACTACCGAAATATATACTCACCTGGATCGTGACTATTTGCGTCAGGTAATACAGGAGTTTCATCCCCGTTCCTGATTGTTAATGATTATAATTCTGGCGGGCGTGATTTTAGTACACACCTGAAATACAGTAACTTTGTAGCGCGTTTACCACGAACCGATTTGAAAACGTTTAGTAAGCATTAGAACGTATGAACATGATGAAATATACTATAACCACCCTGGTGTTGTTTTACAGCTGTGTTGCTGTAATGGCGCAGTCTTTTAAAGTTGTAAAAGCTCCGAACACGGATGTAACCGAATATGAAACCTTTACCGTTGTGAAAGGCGAAGTAATTACTCCGAAAGATGAACGAAAGATGAATGAAGAGCAGATCTTCGAAAAGATGCGGGCGGCTATCATTACTGAGCTTGAAGCAAAAGGCTACCGCTATGTGCCGGATTCTACCGCGCAGATGGTGGTGAGCTATGTAACCGGATCGTTCAAACAAACCGAAACTGAAAACCTCGGGCCATTGGGGGAGACACCTGCTTCTACTGCAGCAGATGTAGATCAATCACGTTCATGGTCGCGCGATTTTCGTGAGACGTTGCTGGAGATCGAAGTAGACCACACGCAGTCGAAGAAAGACCTTTGGAAAACAAGTGGTACGCTGCTGATGGATACAACTGATATTAAACTGATTGACGGAACAGTATATAAAGCCCTGCGTAAATTTCCGAAACGCAAAAAGAAGTGATATAGCTTGATGTAAATAAGTATATAAATAAAAATGCCTGACTATATAGCCAGGCATTTTTTATGAAGTAAAATTGGTCTTAGCGTAAGTTGAATTTTAAACCACC
>DJFR01000280.1 GCA_002432545.1 Flammeovirgaceae bacterium UBA5867
TTAGAGTCGTTGGCGATCAGTGCAAAGCCATTCGGGATCAGGTAGTTGTTACCATATCCAGCTTTAACTTTCACGATATCGTTTTTATAGCCAAGGCCCTGTACGTCCTGTTTCAAAATTACTTCCATGTTCGTGTTTCTTTAAAGGTTAAAGATTACTTCAATGAATCACCAGTGTACGGAAGAATTGCCAGGTGACGAGCACGCTTCACGGCTTGTGCTACTTTCTTCTGGAATTTCAGGCTGGTTCCAGTCAATCTGCGAGGAAGGATTTTACCTTGCTCGTTGATAAACTTCAAAAGGAAGTCAGGATCTTTATAATCGATATACTTTATACCGTTCTTCTTGAAGCGGCAGTACTTCGGTTTAATCTCTGCACGCTTGATAGGTTCGTTCATTAATGTCATCTTCCACGCTCCTCCTCAGCTTTTTTAACAGCAGGTTTTCTGTTCTCTTTGTTTTTAAATTCGCCTTTACGTCTGCGTTCGTTATAAACGATCGCATGTTTATCAAGAGCTGTTGTTAAAAAGCGCATGATAGATTCGTCTCGTCTGTACTCGGTCTCGAGTGTGTCGACAACAGGCCCTTCAGCCTTGAATTCGATAAGGTTATAAAAGCCTGTAGACTTTTTGTTGATGGGATAAGCCATCTTCTTTAAGCCCCACTGCTCGATGTTTACCACATCAGCATTAGCTTTTTTCAAAACCTTCACGAACTTATCGACAGCATCCTTTGCCTGGTCTTCAGACAAAACGGGATTTAAAATGAATACCGTCTCGTAATTTTTCATGATATTTTATTTTGAGCCTGCAAAGGTAGGCATTTCTCCACGATTTCAAAGCCCTGACTCCATTTTTAGGATGTGTAGTGAATGAAAAAGCAGAAAGCCAAAGTTATTCCTCAACCGTGACTTTCTGCTTCTCAGCCGGATTTTCAGGCTTTATTTGACAACGAATTGTCCGCTGCCCATTTTATAGCTGTCGCAATAGATCTCCATGGTGTAGGCACCTGATGTGTAATCAGAACCTTTCTCATACAAGTACGTCAGCTTCTGCTTGGTATTGTCGAACAGGATTTCCTGCGATGCGGTGTAAAATTCTTCCTTGCCATTGTAGATGAACGTGCCTGAACCGCGTGCTACATCGAAGATCACTTGTCCGTTCTCATCGATGATGCGAATCATAATTTTCTTGCCTTCGATCGGGGCCACATTGTTCTCGGCAATGTTGAACTCAACTTTCAGTTTACCCAACTGACGATTTTTGAATGGTGATTCGCGCTCTTTTCCACGATCGTTCACGGCCAGTATACGAAGGTTCTCGGCTTTTAATTCTGATGCTATAGCAACTTTTGTTGCAAGCTCCTGTTTGCTCTGACTAAGCTGATTGATCGAGTCGCCCAGTTGATTCTTTTCAGTCTTTAAACTGCGATTCTCTGTCATGAGCTCCTTGTTCACGTTCTTCAGCTTCTCAATCTCTTCATCTTTATTCTTAAGCAGAAGTTCATAACCTTCCACGCGATCTTTCAGTGCTTTTATTTCTTTACCAGTAGCACGCTTCTGGCGTTTTAATTCAGTCTCTAGTTCCTGCTTTGCTTTTTCAAGATCAGAAACATCGCCTCCCAATTTTTGAACCTCGGCAATTTTAGCATCGAGCTCGGCTTTGATTTCAGTCATACGCTGCACGGTAGCATCAAGCTCTTGCTGCGTAGATGTTTTTTCAGCAATAAGACGTTGTTCTTCACGCGGATCAAGTACAAAGATCTTGATTCCCTGAACAACAATGATCACCGCCATCAAGGCAATAATGATGGTGCTCTTGTGTGATTTCTTCGGAGCCGGCTGAACCGGTTGTGTGCTAGTCGTTTCGCTCATAGGTGATTAAAATGGGTAACGGCAAAAATAGGTTATCCCATTGGGTTATTCAACGCTTAAAAGTGTAATACAACGTGTTGTTTGTTCAGTGAAGGATCAAAGAATAACAAACCGCAGCGGTATAGATCAATGCTGGCATATACCAGGGCATGTTTACGCACGTGGTTCCAGGCGTTCTCCATCTCGGGCGAGTAGTGAATATCATCCAGTACCACTATACTTTTAGCGTGGATCTTCTGAACGATAGCATCAAAGTATTTTAGTGTAGGTTCATACCGGTGGTTGGCATCGAGAAAAGCAAAATCGAGTGAAGCGCACTTGTCGAGATAAGTATATAGCGTGGTGTTGATGTTACCTTCCACAAGCCGGATATTCTTCGCGTTCAGATTTCTGAAAGTAGTCTGCGCTATAGCCGCGATAGGGGATGCACCCTCCAGTGTTGTTACAGAACTCCCGGCATTCGTTGCCAGGTAAAGTGTATTGATGCCAAGCGATGTTCCCAGTTCAACGATAGATTTGCAATGGAACTGATGAATAATACGCGCATATAGCGATGAGTATTTGGATGAACTCAAACTGGTGCGCGCTATATCGCATACTCTGCGTGACGATGTTTTTAAGTTTGTTGAACCCGCACCCGGATCTTGTATGGTAAGTAGCGTTGTGTCGTGGAGGTATTCTTTTCGTTGCAGCTCGATGTGTTGAAATATAGCCTGATCGCTTTTTGCGTGAAGGATCTTGGTATAAAAATCAAAAAGAAATGGAGAATGAAGCGAATGTTCGGAAACCTGGTCGAGCCAGTACGTAAAATAAGTTTTGAACTGAAAAAATGTAGGCATGAAGTGTTATTGAGCAGGGGTCAACGAATGATGAAACTCATACTGGCTATCTTCAACATTCTGTTACCTGTTCAATAAAGTAAGTCTGATCGGGAAGGAGTAAAAATTAATTGAGTCGCAGAGGTGCGATCATCGTAAACTCTGGAATATTTACCTCAACCTTTAGCCCATCAACGATGCGTTCCATCAGGTATGTACCAACCATTTTGCCTATACCTGATTTGAGATTACATCCGGATACATATTGATGTGCTTGTCCTGGTTCCAATACCGGTTGCTGACCCACAACGCCTTCACCTTCTACTTCTCTCGGACTAAATCCTGCGTCATGTATATACCAATGTCTGCGCAGCAGTTGAATGGTATACTCACTTTGGTTTTCGATTGTGATACGATAGGTAAAGACATAGTGATATTGGCTGGGACTGGAATAAGCGGGTTGATATTCCGTCTCGACACTTACTTTGATTCCTTTGGTGATCTCCGTTACCATGCGCTTCAAAAATATTAATTTTTTGGAATTACCAAGTGCTTCCGACAAATAGTCATTCAAAATACTGAAAATCGCTGAAATTTATTCTGGTTTTCGCAATGAATTGGAGGATTCCTTGCGAGCGTTTAGTTTTAGGCATGGATGTTAAAATTGCTCCTTCGTGGAAAAGCCGGCTGGAAAATGAGTTTAGCCAGCCTTATTTCAACCAGTTGATTGAATTTGTTAAGCAGGAATACAAAACACAGACAGTTTATCCTCCCGGAAAAGAAATATTCAAAGCTTTCGATGCCTGTGAATTTAACGATGCGAAAGTGGTTATTATAGGCCAGGATCCTTATCATGGAGCAGGGCAGGCCAACGGACTTTGC
This sequence comes from Flammeovirgaceae bacterium UBA5867, assembly GCA_002432545.1. Lineage (GTDB taxonomy): Bacteria > Bacteroidota > Bacteroidia > Cytophagales > Cyclobacteriaceae > Ohtaekwangia. Next base: position 3,573 of record DJFR01000280.1, read on the forward strand.
TTCTCGGTGCACGATGGTGTACGCATGCCGCCATCGCTGGTAAATATTTTTAAAGAAATTCAGAACGACATCCGAAAGCCTATACCGAAGTCTGGTGACCTTACGCGGTGGGCCGAGCAGGGTGTACTATTGTTGAACGCAACGCTTACGGTACGCGCTTCTTCGCCTGGTTCACATCAGAATAAAGGATGGGAATCGTTTACAGATGCTGTGATCAAAAAGATATCAGACGAAAAGGAGAATGTAGTATTCCTGTTGTGGGGATCGTACGCACAGAAAAAAGGAGAGGTGATTGATCGTAAGAAACACTATGTATTAATGTCTGCACACCCGTCACCGTTCTCAGCCGACAGAGGCTTCTTCGGTAATAAACATTTCAGCAAAACAAACGAATACCTCCGCAGCAAAGGCCTGAAAGAAATAGACTGGTGAGATTGGATTTTAAAATTGAAAAATTGAAAGATTATAAGATTCGGGAGTTACCCTATATCTATACTATAATCTTTCAATCTTCTAATTTTTCAATCTTTCAATTATTTAATGAGCTTAAAGAATCGGCTCCAGCGGATTTTGTTTACGAAGCTTGCGTTTCGGTCGATGGAGAGCCAGATGAAGAATGCTTTGCCTACAATGTGATCTTCCGGTACAAAGCCCCAGAAGCGTGAGTCAAGCGAGTTATGACGGTTATCACCCATCATGAAATAGTAATTCTGTTTGAAAGTATATTCTGTAACTTCTTTGCCATCGATAAACAACTTGCCATTCTCGATCTTAACATCTTCGTTGTGATCGTATAGTTTTATCGTTGTGCCGTATAGGGCTAGCGTTGAATCGTTGATAGCCAGTGTAGCACCTTCTTTCGGTATCCAGATCGGACCAAAGTTATCGGTTGACCAACGGAAGTATTTCTTCGAGTTGCTGCCGCCTGACCAGTCGTAGTACGTAGAGTAGGGGATGGTGCCATCCTCTTCGTTACGCTTCTCAACTTCTATACTTTGAATATAGGACAGTGCTTTTATCTCGGCTGCTTTTGCTTCTGTGATCCACATGATGTATACAAACTTGCCATCAGTCTGGCGTCCATATACCTGGTAATCTTCCGGACCGAGTTCAAGTTTCTCCAGGTTACGTTCGCTGATTGGACCGTTTGATGTTACGAGGTAACTGAATTGCATCTCCGGAGGATTAGCTTCTGCTACGCCATTGATGAAAACCTGTTTGTCTTTAATCGTAAGTGTATCTCCCGGTATAGCAACGCAGCGTTTGATATAGTTTGTCTTGAGATCGACCGGGTAATCTTTACCTTCATTCAAACCAACAGGCGGTACGTTAAAGACCACAACGTCTTCGCGCTTTACTTCGCTAATGCCCGGTAATCTATACTGCGGTAATTTTACCCACTCGAGGTAAGAAGGTATATTGGTAAACCAGATCTTCTGGTGTGTTAACGGAACCTGTAGCGGTGTAGTTGTAGTACGTGTTCCGTAGTGGAACTTGCTCACGAAAAGAAAATCACCTACCAGCAACGAGTTCTCCATGGAAGGCGTTGGAATGGTATAGGCTTCCATGATGAGCCAGCGGATAAGCGTGGCAGCAACAACAGCAAAGAGTATAGCATCCCACCATTCGCGGGCTTTGGATTTTTGTTTTGCTTCGTGCTGTTCCTTGCCGGATTTCTTCCAAAACTGCCAATTCATAATCGTATAACTGAATTTAAAACTTGCAAATAAAGAGAAAATAATTTGATCGTATAATTAGTCGCACGAAACAGCCTAGAATTTCAGGTAGTCGTCCATGCTCAGCACACCTTTTTTATCCTTTACCCACTCGGCTACCATAACGGCACCTTTGGCAAAGCCTTCGCGCGAATGTGCTATGTGCTTGATTTCAATATCATCGATGTGTGAAGAGTATTTTACAACGTGTGTGCCAGGTATCTGGTCAATACGGAATGACTGAATGTACAAGTCTTCATCTTTGTCAGTGTCTTCATTTACCCAGCCTTTTTTAGTTTTTACATGCTTGAGTATACCTTCGGCAAGTGTAATGGCAGTGCCACTGGGAGCGTCTCTTTTTTGTGTATGATGAATCTCGTCCATCCCTACATTATACTCATCAAATGCACCAATCATTTTAGCGAGGTGTTCGTTGAGTTTGAAAAAGATGTTTACCCCCAGACTATAGTTGGACGCATAGAAGAATGCACCATTCTTCTCTTTGCAAAGATCTTCTATCTCCGGTTTTTGTTTCAGCCAACCGGTGGTGCCACATACTACGGGTATATTTTTAAGAATGCACTTCTTTACATTTTCAAAGGCAGCATCGGGATGTGAGAATTCGATGGCTACATCGCCCTTTACGGTTTCAAATTCGTGTTGATTGTTTACGTCAATACGGGCAGTGATAGTATGGCCGCGTTCAAGCGCCACACGTTCAATGATCTTGCCCATTTTGCCATAGCCTAAAAGAATAATGTTCATACAGAGTCAATTGTCTGTAAAAATGCATTTTGTCTTTGGATTTCAAAGACTATCACTTAAAAATATACCGTGGAAAATAGGACCTTTAAAGATTAAGAAGGCTTTTTAAAAACGAATTACCAACGAGAACCCGGATTGTTTGCCCAGCATCATATTCTGTTCCATCATCGGTTCTATACTGACGCGCAGCTGCGGATTCAAGTCAAATTCCTTGAGGTGAGCATCTACGTGTGCGTCAACCATCTGCAGTAAATACATAGCGCCCATCATAATAAGCCAGAAGTCGCGGCTTCGCTTGGCGCGGTCTACTGCTACGCGATAATTTTTGGTGGTATATACATCGCCCTTCCGTATATCGGAATCATCGGTAAGACCAAGTTCGAGGTTTGTAAAGAGCTCACGTTTATAGTCGCGATATAAATCATTGTAGAAAAGCATCGCGTACGTTGTGCCAAAAAATCCTCCGTATACCAACGGAAGCTTCCAGTATTTTTTATTGTATATCTGGCCGAGTCCTGGAAGAACCGCAGCAAACAATAAAGCCTTGCGCGGATTATACCGTGATGCATACGACTTAAGCAAGACCGTGTCCTGACTTTCAACGATGAGGCTATCGCTTTCTGTTACTACGGCAGTTTGTGCCTGTAACTGAAAGGTGAGCAAAAATGTAAATGCACTAAGTACGAACAGGTTCTTCATTGAATGTTGCTGCTTGAGGCAAAACAGGCACAAGTTACCGAAACATCGGAACAAGACAAGCAACGCTTCTGTACGAGTAAAAAGGGTAGAGCATTTCAGTTTGAAACCTTCATGCTTTACTCTGTACGGATCCTCAGAATGTCGAGCACCCGGTTCAGATCTTCTACTGAAAGGAACGGTATCTTGATTTCGCCTCTTTTACCATCGCTCTTCAC
>DJFR01000104.1 GCA_002432545.1 Flammeovirgaceae bacterium UBA5867
TAAAGCTTAGCGCTATTGACGACACTGACATCATTACTTCGATGATGTTGCCAGTAAGAGTTCCAGTCGTAATATGTTGTTGCTAAACAAAAGATGTTCCTTTTAGAAATTAACGCAAGGAACTGCCTTCCCGGTTTGTCAGGGATGCAAGGAATGTTGGTTGAAGAACGCTCTTTCTAGTTTATAATATTAACTCCCGCCAGTTGAGCAGAATTCGTTCAGTAAATAATTTTATTTCTCAACATATGTAAAGGGATTGAATTTCGGCGGCCGCTATTTTTGAGACATCGATCCAGGTTCAAACCAGATAGTGCTCAATATATTCGGGTGGTATAAAATATACCACTTGCACGGAGTGATTGAGTATATTTAACTTAATGCTTGAGGTCTGACTTTCGAAATAGTGGAAACAGACAAGTATATATACAATAAATATTTCCGAATCTTTAACTACAATTCAATATGAGTAAAGTAAAAGTAACAGCATTTTCAATTTCAATAGACGGCTATGGAGCAGGACCTGATCAAACCCAGGACGCACCACTAGGCAAGAGGGGTGAAGAACTTCATGAATGGATATTTCCTACGAAAAAGTTTCAGACGTTGTATGGTAAGGGAGAGGGGACAGAAGGAGCAGACAACGACTTTGCTGAAAAATCATTTGACAACCTCGGTGCATGGATTATGGGACGCAATATGTTTGGACCTGTGCGCGGCCCGTGGCCCAATGATGACTGGAAAGGCTGGTGGGGAGATAATCCGCCCTATCATGTTCCGGTATTTGTTTTAACAAATTATCCGAGAGAATCTTTTACCATGGAGGGCGGAACTACATTTCATTTTATTACCGATGGTATTGAAGTTGCCCTGGAGAAAGCCCGGAAAGCAGCCAACGGTAAGGATATACGCATTGGTGGAGGAACATCAACAATTCGCCAGTACTTGAAAGCCGGCTATATCGATGAAATGCATCTTGCTGTAGCGCCTGTCTTTCTGGGATCAGGCGAACACCTTTTTGACGGAATTAATTTGCCGAAGTTGGGATTTACCGACACGCAAACTATATATGGTAAGGGAGCCGTGCATGTGATATTGAAAAAGAAGTCAGAAAATAATTAGTCATAGCCTGCTATACAATGTNNTGATATCTACTGTTATAAACTCTTTCTTTTACTAGACCATCTGCGCGTATTTGAAGACAACGCATTTTTGGCAGCGCACGGCCAAACCTATATTTGTATTCCTTCCTTTACTAAATCAAGGCAAGGTATCAACTAAAGCCGGTAACATTCAGACGGGGTGTTGCCGGCTTTTATTTTTNNNTTTCCAGTAGGCTATATATCTACACCGACTGGTATTGCAGCACTGTTCGGAGATTGTCTTTGTTAAGAGGTTTCGAAAGAAAATCCGTTACCGGTTTATAGGTTTTTGATTTTGCTATATCATTGATGTCGACCGAGGAGGTGAGCATAACGATTTTTGTTTTCTGCAGTACAGCTTCGGAAAGTGTGATGAACTCATCCAGGAATTCCCATCCGTCCATGTGAGGCATGTTGATATCTAGAAAAATTAAATCAGGCAGTTGCGTGGCATCAGTTGCTTCCCAGTGTTTCAGATCACGCAGCGCTATAGCAGCATCCGCGTATGGTGTTACACGAATGGTTGGAAATGTTATATAGATGATCTTCTTGTTTACCATGTTGGTTACAGAATCGTCATCGATCAGTACAATGTGGCTGGGTAATGATGATTCCTTCATAACTATGCGGTTGGTAAATATATAGTAAATGTACTTCCTTTGCCGGGTGTGCTCGTAACTTCAATTTTGCCATGCAGTGATTCTACCTGGTTCTTGGTAAGACACAGTCCTATACCTTTGCCGGGTATTGACTCCGGACCGAAACGTTTATATAGCCCAAAGATCTTTGTTCCGTTCTTTGCGAGATCTATACCTATACCATTATCCTCAACGATGATACATATACCATGTTTGTGTATTTTAGTCTTTACTGAAATAACAGCCGGGACACCCGGTGTCCGGAATTTGATAGCATTGGATACCAGGTTGTAGAGCATGTTGTTGATATAGCTCCGTGCCGAAGTAATGCCTGGTGCCTCGCTGAAATCTACCGATATGACTGCTTTACTTTGATCAATTTCATCTTTCAGCGTATTGCGAACATTTTTCCATTCATCGCTAAATGAAATATACTCATATTTTTCGGTGACGTTGCGGGCCGATACAATTGTGCTGATGTCCTTCACCGTGTCATCCAGTTGCGCGGTGGCTTCTGCAATTTTTTCTACTACTACCTTATTCTCATTTATATCATCCCCGAATATACTGGCAAGTCCTAATATACGGGCGATCGGGTTACGCAGGTTATGCGATACTACATACGAGAATTGTTGCAGATCGTTATTGCGTGCCTGTAACCGTTCAATGGTTGCCTGCAGTCGCGCATTGAGATTTTGAATGTCTTTTTCAGCAGCAACACGTTTGCTGATGTCAATACCCATACCAATGAGATACGTGTTGCCATCAAACTGCGCTACATTGCCATTGAAGTAATAGATGATCTTTTCTTTGTTACGGGTATAAAAATAAGCTTCAACATCGGCCTGACCTTTTTGAAATACAGTTTCAATTTTATTTCGTAAGAGTTCTTTGTCTTCACCTTCAAAGAAATCCAGCGGGTGCATGTCTTTTACTTCCTCCGAAGTATACCCGGACACACTCTCGAAATTTCGGTTCCACCTGAAAAACTTTCGATCCTTGTCGTATATATAAATAATACCGGGAAGACTGTTGATGATGGAATCAGAAAGTTCTTTCTCCATGGTTAGCTGACTGGTTCTGCGATCGACCAGTCGTTCAAGTTTTTCCGGCTGTGCCGCGGTATACCATGAAAATATGCCCACCACAGTTGAGAACAGAAGTCCCAACGTACACAATACCAATGCATGATGATAAATTCCGTTCTGATTCAGCGAAGTCACATATAGTTTCCATTCCGTGTTCGGCACTTCGATAGTTACAAAGTCGCCTTCGTTGGGTATAGCGGGTGCCGGCAAAAAGAATTCTTCGTAGCCATCCGGATGCACTCTTGAAAGCTGGTATCGGAAATCGGGATTACTGTCGGCATCTATACCGGTGGCTTTTACAAAGCCGGATAGTTTAATAAGTACAGCAGCAAAGCCCCAGAATTTTCCATTGATAAAAATAGGTTGCCGGCCAATCACGGCTATACCACCTTGCTTGAGTTTAACCGGACCTGCAAAGAAGAAATCTTTTCTTCGCAGCGCTATCAATGCACCACGGTGCCGAATGGTATCGCTTAATACATTATAACCAATAGCCGCCTCGTTGCCGTTAACAGGATATACATGTGTGATAACACCACCCTGCAATAACTCGATTGCATCTACCAGCGGATTTACCTTTAGTAATTTTTCTGCAATGCGATCAAAGTCATTGGGAATGCCATGTTCTTCTACAATAAATGCAAGGGTGCGTATGCTCGAAAGAGTATTCGTTAACGTGATGTGCACGCGTTCTTTCTTGGCATTTGCCTGATTGGACAGTCTCTGTATTTCAGTATACCGGGCTGATTGATACCAGAAGTAAACCAGGAATTGTGTTAAGGCGGTTAAGACCAGAAACATGCCAACGCCTATAAATACGGGTTTCTTTAAGTTACGTAATGGCATGTTAGAACCTCATTCGGTAATTCTATTATAAGCAAGCTTCTCCGTCAAAGCCCGAATTGATTCGTCAAAAATGCGCAATGCGTCATGTGACGCAACACACATAAAGGCAAGCAGGATAAACTAAATGTCGGTAAACAAGGTAACTAAAATAATATGCAAAAACAATCCGTAAAAACCCATAATCGGAGAAACGCAGGCAACTACGAAATATACCTCGAATGTTATAAGACCAGTTCATCGTTGAGCGGGTAAACACATTTTTATAAAAATATTTACTACTAATTTGTAGAAAATATAAAACGATCCCGTATATTTAATCTACAATTTAGTAGTAAATGATTGAAACACGACTGGGAGATTTTGAAGAAGTGATTCTGCTGGTAGCCGGTATACTGGAAGATGAAGCGTATGCCTTGAAGATTACAGAAGAGTTTAAACGCCAGACTGGCCGTGAAGTATCGATCGGAGCGGTGCACTCAACGCTCGACCGGTTGGAGCAGAAGGGTTTTGTGAAGTCTGCATTGGGCGAAGCTACTGCTATCCGTGGAGGTAAACGCAAGCGCATATTTACCATTACTGCGCTCGGCAAGCGCGTGTTGAAAGATGCAATGGATTTCCGTATGTCGCTGTGGAAGCAATATCCGCTGCTGGCAGGTAAACTTAACTTTAGCTATTCATAATCGTGCGTAAGCAACAAGATATACCACCTAAACTTGCTACATGGTTGCTTCACCGTTTTCTACGCGATGACCTCGCAGAAGATGTAGGCGGTGACCTGGAAGAACGTTTTTATACACTCCGCGAGAATACATCACGCCTGCGTGCACAAGCGGATTATTGGTACCAGGTATTTTTCTATATACGACCTTTCGCTATACGTAAACGCTCGCAACAACCCCAACTATACCGCGCTATGTATAAAAATTATTTCACCACCTCTCTGCGCGCCATGAAGAAGAACAAGCTTCATGCGGCTATCAATATTGCAGGTCTTTCCGTAGGCATGACCGTTGCTATTATTATTGGTCTATGGATCAAAGATGAACTCTCGTATGAGAAACACTTCGATAATTATGACCGGATAGGACGTGTATTGCAAAACGTTACTAACAATGGACACGTGGATACCTGGTGGTCTGTGCCGTTTCCTTTGGCTGATGAGTTGCGAAAGAAGTACGGTGATAACTTTACGCACGTGGTGCTCGCAACCGATGCTGAAAATGCTGTCGTTACGCATGAAGATAAACACCTGTCGCAGTCAGGTATATTTGCAGAACCTGACGTTGGCGAATTGTTTACGCTGTCGATGGTGAACGGTTCGCGCGATGCATTGAAAGATCCTTCATCCATTCTTATCTCACAGTCGCTGGCCAAAATATACTTCGCGGATAGTGACCCTGTTGGAAAGATCATGACCATTAATACTTCCATGACGGTAAACGTGGCTGGTGTTTACAAAGATATACCCGGACAATCTGAATTTAACAACGTTCATTTTATAGCACCGTGGCAACTGCTCTATAATGAATCGGGGTGGATAAAAAATATGCACGACCCATGGCGACCCAATGCGTTTAGCCTGTACGTTGGGCTGGCAGCGAATCGCGACTTTAGCGCGGTGTCTGCCACCATTAAAGATGCCAAGCTTAAAAACCTGAGTGCCGAGCTTGCCAAAAAGAAGCCAGCACTCTTTATACACCCGATGAACCAGTGGCATCTATACTCGCGCTTTAGAGACGGTTTCCAGGTTGGCGGACTGATTACATATGTGTGGCTCTTTGCTATTATAGGTGTATTTGTAGTGTTGATGGCGTGTATGAATTTTATGAACCTGAGCACGGCACGTTCGGAGAAACGCGCGAAAGAAGTTGGCATTCGCAAAGCAATAGGTTCCTATCGCAGTCAGTTAATACAGCAGTTCTTCAGCGAATCGGTAGTAACCGTACTGATGTCGTTTATCCTTGCGCTGTTGCTGGCACAACTTAGTTTACCGGCCTTTAACCTGGTGGCCGCGAAGGATGCGCAGTTGCCATGGGGTGATGTAACGTTATGGCTATACGCCATCGGCTTATGTGTGGTCATTGGTTTACTGGCCGGCAGCTATCCTGCACTATATCTCTCATCTATTACGGCTCGTCAGGCTTTGAAGGGAGGCTTTCGTGCATCCAAAGGATCTGCGTGGTCGCGGAAAATAATGGTAGTGGTACAGTTTACAGTTTCTGTAACCATGATCATTGGCACAGCCGTAGTGTTTCGGCAAATACAGCATGCCAAGGACCGACCGATCGGCTATGAGACCGATGGATTGGTAGCGGTGCAGGCGAATTCAAGCGAACTTCATAAACATATTGATGCTGTACGGAATGAGTTGCAGCAGGCGCGTGTTATTGTAGATGTAGCAGAAGCAGGTTCACCAACAACCGAATCATGGTCGTCTACCAGTGCCATTAAATGGGATGGAAAAGATCCGGACCTCTCGGTAGATTTTTCCAACGTAGGTGTTTCCGCTAATTATGGTAAAACCATTGGCTGGGAAATTGCACAGGGCCGCGACTTCAACCGCGATATACTCAGCGACTCCAACGCATTTATTGTTAATGAAACGGCTGCGAACTATATGGGATTTGCTACGCCAGTAGGAGAGATTGTATATTGGTATGACCACCCGATTAAAATTGTAGGTGTGATAAAAGATATAGTGTCCAACTCCCCGTTCGAACCGGTTAAACCTACATTTTACTTTATCGATCAGAATGCCGGTGGCTTTGCGTTGTTTCGTATCAGCCCCGATCAGCCTGCCCAGCAAGCACTCGGTGCTATAGAACGGGTATATAAAAAGTATAATCCTGAGAAACCCTTTACATTCCGGTTTGTGGACGAAGCCTATGCGCAGAAGTTTGGCAATGAAGAGCGCATGGGTAAGCTTGCCGGTATATTTACTTCGCTCGCCATCTTTATAAGTTGCCTCGGTATATTTGGCTTGTCATCTTTTATAGCAGAGCAGCGTACGAAGGAGATTGGTATTCGCAAAGTACATGGCGCCACGGTATTCCAGGTGTGGCGAATGGTCTCGACAGATTTTGTGGTGCTCGTAGTGGTAGCATGCTGCATCGCTATGCCGGTTGCGTATTTGTTAGCCTCGCAGTGGGTAACCCGATATACCTATCATACCAACGTATCGTGGTTCATACCGGTGTTCGCTGCTTTAACGATACTGATCATTACACTGATTACGGTAAGCTGGCATACTGTGCAGGCTGCCAAAACAAATCCGGTGAAGAGTTTGCGAACGGAGTAATATGAAGATCGCCATCACAGACTGAAACCAATTTCTTCTCTCTCTTCTCACAGAAATTGTTTATAATGGACTCCTGAAATATTTTTGGAGTTACCAGATCAGTTTGTGATGGCGGTCGAGCGAAGAAAATCATTTATTCATTACTTGCCTGTTTACGGTTGTATTTCAACCGGGCTGATCTATGCTGCCATTGGCGTAATAGCCCTGCTGTCATTTTTTAAAGTAAGAGATGGCGGTGCCGATGAGAGCAGCATGCTCGCATTGATCAACGATTATACCGTTGGAAAAATTGTTATCTGGATCGTGCTTACCGGGACGCTGTGCTATATTATCTGGCGATTCTATGAAGCCGTTAAGGATCCTTACTGCTATGGAAAGAAAGCATCAGGTATAGCAAAACGCATCGGTATTTGTCTGAGTACGGTAGCTGATATCATGATTGCCAATACTGCTATACGCGTGCTGCTTGGTACAGGCCATATAATGTTGAATGGTCAGCCCCGTGAAGAGCAGGAGAAGGTAGCTTCGCTGTTGCGTGAGCCGTGGGGAAATGAAGTTATCATTGTGATGGGATTGCTGGTTGTAGCAACCGCGGTCATGCAGTTGGTATACGGTATAACGAAAGGGTATAAAGAACGAATCGATATAGATCACTTCAGTCGCAGCGTGCAAGTTTTTACACATGGGCTTGCGTGGACAGGCTACATAGCGCGCGGCATCATTCTTGGTATAGTCGGTTTCTTCCTCGCCAAAGCAGGATTTATAGCAGACGCAAAAGTGGTCGTCAACACCGACAAAGCATTTGATTTTATAGGAGACCACGTAGGACATCTATACTTTATACTCGTAGCACTCGGCACTGTCTGCTATGGAATTTTTATGTTTATACTAGGTGTTGCTTATGATACGGATAAGGATTAAGGAATAGAATATTCTGCGAATGGCTCAAAATAAATGCAGGGGGGTGAATTTTAACAAGGCATGTTCTCTTTAATTAATGGTTGGATTTGATATGAACAACTTTTAGTCGTAATAGTCCTTAAATTTATGCTACTTGATTTTTAAAGATAAATACTACATAATTCAAGCGCTTCAGAAACTGATGCCATTTCCTTCAAACTTGAAATGTTTGGATCAGTTTGATATTAATCGTCTAGTTGATCTATTAGTTGATCACTACGAGCTTAGTAAAACGAGTCTTGAAATCGATTTTGATTGTATATATAATACTCGTAACGAGATACAAGAGTTGTATGAGCGCATTTTTAACGGAATAAAAATGGAAGGAACTGTTATAATGTATCCTTTGTATAGAGACTTAACCGTTGAAGCCGTTATGTTTCAAGCTTCTGAGTTACATTCATTTTTGTTGCAGGAACACTTCAAACTTACAGGGCGGTTTAAGTTGATAGGGGTAGGACAAGATGATGTATTATTTGTTTTTTGGGATCAACGTATACTTGTAAACATTAATCATGCGGGACCGAGCTATATATCTAAGATTGATAACAGACTTGGGGAAGATCAACGACCTCTAAGGCCAACGCTGTTGTTTAGCAAAGTGTTCTTATGGCCGGATGTGTTGGAGAAAGGGACATTTTTATTAAAGTACGATCCATGCTATTCGGTTGATGAATTAACTAAATTATCTTTAGTAGTAGATGAATTGCTGGAATTTCCTCCCGGAGTTAAGCTTGGTCAAAAATATCCTATTATAGCTCAAAACGTTTCGTTCGATGCTTGTAGCAAACTAAAGAAGTTGTTTACTAATGAGAATATAAAGGTAATAATAGAAGATCAACCTGAATTTAATAACATAATTTATTTTATGATGCCGACAGATCAGTCTGATTTGATGACTGGCTAAGATGATAAAATGGTAAAAATATTTATAAATAACCTTTTGCTTGGGTGCTGCTATTTGCTAGTCAATTTCCTGTTATTTAGAAATATAGCCGGAGGAGATATACTTTTTATGGCGAGCTCATGGATAATGATCTTGATACATTTTCTGATCTCAGTTTTTAAAAAAGCAGAGGTTAAGGTAAAGTTGATAAAGATATTGGCTATTTCTTTCCTCGTCTCAATGGTTTTTTCGATTATCTACGGTTTTGATAAAACCAGACCGAAAAGCGATACCAAAGTAGTAACGGACGACTAAAGAAGGCGCAGCTATCTCTGTCGCAATTTTAGCGAAGCGTAACTTGTGATGATATAGTTCAAGTTTCGAACTTGAGCCTATCTATAACTTGCTTTCATAATAGCCGATAGGGAGAAAATATATACGTTTGAAATTGTTGGCTCCGTTATGCAGAACCTCAGGAATAAAAGGCAGGTCGCAAATATGGATTTTTCGTATGTTGCATCACGCTCTAAAATAATGCCTGAAGACTGGACACGAGAAGAGGTTGAAATCATTGTAGCTGAATACTTCGATATGTTAGCGAAGGAGCAGTCTGGCGTCCGGTATAGTAAATCAGAAACACGAAGTCGAATACTTCCTCTTCTGAAAAAGCGATCAAATGGTTCTGTGGAATTTAAAAATCGGAATATAAGCGCTGTACTTTCAAAAATGGGACAACCCTATATCCGAGGGTATCTACCTGCTTACAACTATCAAAAAGTACTACTTGAAGAAGCTGTGTCTACTTATCTTCAAAGAAAACCAGAGATTGAAGACACATTCAAACTTTTTGCATCAAACGCGCCTTCGCTAGGTGTTCTTGCTTTTGAAAGTATGGTGGAGTCTATACCTGAAAAGAATTCAGCATTTCGAGAGCGCGAGCTAGTTTATCGAAGCCCAATACAGGTGAACTATATTGAATTGGAGCAAGCAAATAGAACTGTGGGGAAGGCAGGCGAAGGTATAGCCTTAGAGTATGAAAGATGGCGCCTTATTCAGGCAGGAAAAGACTATCTCGCTGATAAGATTGAATGGGTATCGCAAACGCAAGGTGATGGTTTAGGATTTGATATACTTTCACGAAATGTAAATGGAACAGACAGATACATAGAGGTGAAGGCTACCAAGCTTACAAAGGACGCTCCATTCTACTTTTCTGCGTTAGAA
>DJFR01000241.1 GCA_002432545.1 Flammeovirgaceae bacterium UBA5867
AGATATCGAGATCGTGGGAATTAACGACCTGGTTGATCCTGAGTACATGGCATATATGCTGCAGTATGATTCAACACATGGTAAGTTTGATGGTACTGTAGAAGTGAAAGACGGTGGCCTGGTTGTAAACGGAAAGAAAATCCGTGTTACGGCCGAGAAAGATCCTGCTAACTTAAAATGGTCTGAAGTAGGCGCTGAAATCGTTATCGAGTCTACCGGATTGTTCCTTACACAGGCTGATGGTCAGAAACATATCACAGCTGGTGCTAAGAAAGTAGTTTTCTCTGCTCCTGCTAAAGATGACACTCCTACGTTTGTAATGGGGGTTAACCACAAGAAACTTACAGCACAGCATACTATCGTATCAAACGCTTCTTGTACAACAAACTGCCTTGCTCCGCTGGCAAAAGTACTGAACGATAAATTTGGTATCGTAGAAGGTTTGATGAGTACAGTTCACGCGGTTACTGCAACACAAAAAACAGTTGACGGTCCTTCAGTAAAAGACTGGAGAGGTGGCCGTGGTGCATACCAGAACATTATTCCTTCCTCTACAGGTGCTGCTAAAGCTGTTGCTTTAGTTATTCCTGAGCTGAAAGGTAAACTTACAGGTATGTCATTCCGTGTGCCGGTTGCCGATGTATCGGTAGTTGACCTTACGGTAAGACTTGCTAAAGCAGCATCTTACGAGCAAATCAAAACTGCTATGAAAGAAGCTTCTGAAGGCGAACTGAAAGGAATTTTAGGATATACAGAAGATGATGTAGTTTCTCAGGATTTCCTGGGCGATGCACGCACTTCTATCTTCGATGCAAAAGCAGGTATCGCACTGAACGACAACTTCGTGAAAGTGGTATCATGGTACGATAACGAGTGGGGTTATTCTAACAAGCTGATCGACCTCGTGCAGGAATTGGCAAAAGTTTAATCTATACTGAATAAGTATTTGACTGAAACCCGGAAGTTTTCCCTTCCGGGTTTTCTTTTTTATAACTGGTCAGTCACTGGCATTCTTTTATAGTCGTTTTCATGCCGTAAAACGCAAAAAACAGAAATAAGCCAGCATCGTTAGAAAGAAATAGAGAGGCATCTACGTTTTAGTCGTATTTGAACCCATTAACTTCAGACCATGGCTGATTATTATAAAATACTCGGCATTAGTCCTTCGGATGATTCTACAACGCTGCGTGCAGCCTATAAAAGGTTGGCTATGCAGTATCACCCCGATCGTAATGCGGGCGACCCCGAGGCTGAAGAAATGTTCAAGCTCATCAACGAAGCATATCATGTACTCTCCGATCCGCTCAAAAAATCACGATACGATTTTCAATTCAATCCACCGGTAGTCGAAACTTTTGATGTTCAGCACGAGATCAACAGACGTAAATACTGGAAGTGGCAGCAGGCACAACATCAATACTATAAAATTGATAAAGAATATTTCAAGATACAGGGTCTCGCCTTCCTGGTATTTATAGTCATAGCCGGATTTTGTTTTTCGGTCATTCACACCGCCTATTATTTTGTAGAACAAAAACAAATTGCCAAATGGAACGCTAACAGCGAAGCACTGCTACAGGTAAACGCTTTGTTTGGTACCGGTAAATTTGATGAAGCCTTCAGTATGATGCTTACGCTCCAGAAAAATGATCCGATGGAGTTCAGGTTTATTTATGGATATGATAGCCTCATCACTACCCTGCATGCCATGGCCGATCATGAATTTAAAAACCTTCAGTTTGCTGAAGCGGTATCACATTACCTCGTTCTTAAAAATCATGAAGACCCGGTGCAGTTTGAAACGCTTGAGAAACTTGCCTTGTGCCAGTATTACCTCGGTAATTTTCAGGAAGCAGTAACGGCTCTCAAACATTTACACAATCAGCAACCTGAAAATCTTCAATTGATATACCGCATAGGCATGATCAGTCTTGAAAAGCTTGATCAACCCGAAGAGGCACTTCAATATTTTAACCTCGGCAAAAAACTATTCCGGAAAAATTTAACAGAAATATATGGCGAAGCTTTTATGATTGTGATGGACCCGAACGATGCTCCGGATATTTACTACGAGATATTCGAAGCACGTGGCCGGGTAAACCTGAGGCTTGGCCATTACGAAGATGTGCTGAACGATTGTACCTGGGGTGTATACCTGCGCCCTGAAAAAGGAGAGCCATATTTACTTCGCGCTCTGGCACATATAGAGGGAAGAACGTATGAGAATGTATGTAGCGACCTGCGAAAAGCTAAACAGCTTGGCATTGAAAATACAGAGGCGTTGATACGGGAACATTGCCGGTAAATTACTAATAGCCTATATCATTATGTTTAAAGCCTATCACAATACCGATCAAAAGTGATTAAGTATTTTTTAATCTCGTTAAATGTTTTGACGATCGCAGATGGGGAAGGAAGTTCGCTCCAAACCAATTCTCCCAACTCAGATATATAGGTTGTTTCCAGTGTTCTCCATGTACCTTCAAAATCCTTTAAAAGAGGTGATTCACTGAAGGGTTTCTGTATCCAGGCACCAGCAAAAATTCCATTCGAGGCATCATCTTCTATAGCCAGTGTTAGAATTTTAAAATTTTCCTCGGTCAATACTTTTTCCTGTAAATCATGCTGATGCATTAACTGATGAATGTCATAGAAATGGCGAATCTTACTTCTCACTTTTTCGGGGCCCTCGTATGAAAGTCTTATCAACGACAATAACTTTTCGAATACGGTTCTCTCTCTGGCAAGAACATTTACAGAAAACGGTTCGAGCCCGAATTGATTAATCATTTCTTGAAATCCATTGACCGCAAGAAACTGCGCTATATAAGATTGAACCTGTTTCTTTTCATAGGGAACTGGTTGAGTAAAAGCATTGATCTCTAACTGAATATGATCTTTGATCTGACTGAAGTTGTTATCCTTTAAAGCTTTCGGATAATGATAGAATGTTCTTCTGTTCCTGCCTTTCTTCTCTTCCGTCACATGTTGAAAATATATTAATCCCTGATTAACTATATTCTCGACTTCTTTTATCCTGGCTGTAATCTGATTACCTGACATTCCTGCAATCTTCAAAATGGCAAGATCTATATCTTCAGAAAATCGATTTATGCATTCATACGCTTTTGAAAGTGACGTGCCGCCCTTAAAGACTACATCATCCATAATCTTCGATGTCGAAAGATTTTTAAGAACATACGTCACCCAATAGTCTTTTTCTATAAAGATCGAACGCATTTTGAAATGAGCAGCAACAGATTCAACTGCATCAGTGAAATCATCAGATTGATGGAATGTCATACAATATTCCAGGAACGTTTATTGGGCAACATGTCGGTGGATACTCCAACTTCAAATATTGAAAGCCTGTTGATGGTTCGTTTTAGTTTTGCAATTCTGACATTGGAGAAATATTGTTCCATCATCGCTCCCACGAGTGCTCGTGTACCAGGGTTAGATGATAACGCCAGTTCTACCAGACGTTCTTTCTTAACCTTTGACAACTCTGCAATACGATCTTTTAATATTTTCAGTGAATCATCTGGCGTTGAGTCCGGAATTGTTTTGATATCACGTAAGGCATCCAGTAATTGAAGCAACAAAATATCTTCATCAGCGAAGCTTATATTCCTGCGAATGTACTTTACTTTATAACCGCCAATTTTCTTTGGTTGCAAGGGATTCGAAGTTGCTATAACTATAGTATTGGAGATCTGCGAAGTCAAACCTAATTGATTGTAAACTGACAATCCCGTCAAGTATCCGATTCTTCTGTTTTGCCGCATCGTCAATGCATTGATAACAGAGGATTCTCCGGGGCGGCTATTTCCAAACTTTGATTGCTTCGACTTATAGTACTTACCCCTCTCCAATCGCGATATTACTCCCCTCTTTGCCAGCCTGCTCAATGACTGGGCCGCTGTAATAAATTGTTCTGAAGTGATGTTCAATTGCGCGTAATCAAAAACTGCCCCCTCAGGCATGTTCTCAACTTTTCTATAGATTATTTCAGCGACAGACGACATACTCACTATTGATAACAACTTATATTAATCAAAAGTAGAATCCGGAAACAATATTGTCAAGTTTTAGACACTAAAAACTTGACTTAACCGCACAAATTAATCACATAAGTGATTGACTATAAACAAAATATAAATTAATTAAAAAAACCTGCAGTGATCCAATTCATGAAGAACATATACACTGCCCTTGCTGGGGTAAAAGAATGTGAATTTCTGAACGCTCTCTTCATAAGGCATCTACCTCACATTCCATAAAATTATCCGTATTTTTACCACCACTCAAATACCCGTTAGAGTGGTATAAAATTTTAAAGACGCTAAGACAGAATTTTAAAGACCCCGCTTATGAAGAACCAGCTGAATCGCGAACACCTCATCTCCGTTAAAAATAGTTACTTCAATATACTCGCGCTGTTTTTAGGACAGTCAAAGATCGATAGCCGTTTTCTGCGATGCCTGCTCAAGTGGGGCTTTCAGTTGCACTTAAGTCCGGAGGATCTCGCGAAAGCCAATGTAGACCTTACGCATTTACAGTTTACCAACCCGGCCGACAAGATTGAGAAACTCGAAGCAATCTATCACCTGGTATATATGATTTACCTGGATGCTGTGGTGGAAGATGTCGAACTTGAAGTGGCTACCATTTATGCCGAGCAACTTGGGTTTCGTGCTACCATTGTAAGCGACTTGTTCAAGTCTATCGCGACTGAAGCGTATGACGATGCCATTACCCGCAACGTACGCCAGGAGGTAATGGACTTTCTAAAACTTCACGAAGCGTAAGGTATAGCGGGCAATCTGCGTATCGCTAAAATATTCATATATCCTTAACATCGTTTTTGACAGAACCGGTCGGGGCACCGTTAGCTTTGTGCCCTGACTACGAATGTTCTGGAATATCAATACCATCGGGAAACGTTTATTCCTTTCCTTTAGCATACTGGCGGTAAACGTCATCATTATCTCGGCTCTCTCCTATCATTTCATTTCGCGCACCAAAAATATATACGAGCTTACCAAACGTATTGAGGATGAGCGCATCCAGATCGAACGACTGCTCAAGCTCGACTTGGACTTCCTGCGGTTCGAAACTATCAACCAGGAATTTTATAAAACCAACAAAAGCGGTATTCTGCTTCAGCGCGACAGTCTATATACCATTATTCTGCAGGAAGCTATTTTGCTTAACAATGTGATGGACGACTATAACCTGGGCGTTGGTAAAAACTTCGATAGTATAAATCAAACGCTCCAGACGTATAACACTACTTTTTCCAAGATCAAGGAGAAAATTATATACCGTGGCTTTAAAGACTATGGCATTGAAGGACGCATGCGGAAGTTTGCACATGAACTGGAAGAGCACTCCAACGAAATAAGCATGATCGAAATTCTCTCGCTGCGAAGACACGAAAAAGATTACTTCCTGCGCAAAGAGAAACACTATAAAACCAGGTTCAATACGTTTGCCGATTCACTCATCAGCAAGCTTAACTCCGATCACAGCTTCGTAGTACATTTACTGGAATCGTATCGCGATAATTTTAATCAGCTTGCAGCACTCGATGAAGCGATCGGTCTTCTGCCAACGCAAGGGCTGATGGGCGAACTCAACCGACACACTGATGAACTTTCCAATCAGCTCACTTCGCTGGCAACGCTTACCGGTGACCGCGCCAACAGCATCATCCGCCAGAGTCTCGTTACTTGCATCAGCATTGGTTTGAGTGCTATAGTAATCTCGTTTGTACTCACGTATGTTACTGCGCTGCGCCTTACACGTCCTATAAAAAAATTATCGAACTCCATTGGCAAGTTCATGGTAACGCAGGGGCTGAACGAAGATGAGTTGAAGGAATCAGATGTAACGAATGAGATCCACAATCTATCGAATGCCTATATCAAGCTCACCCGCAAACTCAAGATGCAGTTCGATGAGATTCAACGCAAATCGCAGTTGCTCGAAAAACGCAATGCTGAATTGCAGAAGTTAAACGAAGAGCTCGATCGGTTTATTTATAGCTCTGCACATGATTTGAAATCACCACTCGCATCCATGGCTGGATTGGTACATCTTGCCAAACGCGAAATGGATGTACCGGAGCATGGCCATTACTTTGATCGCATGCAGTCAAGTATTGAAAAGATGGAGGGTTTTATCCGCGACATTACCGATTACGCGAAGAACAAACGCCAGCAGATCAAATCAGAAAAGATTAACCTTCAAGCCATCGTCAGCGATATATTTCAGAGTTTCCAGTTTATACCACAGGCCGATCAGATCACGAAGAATATCCGCATCAGCAACGGTGAGTTTTATACAGACAAAACAAGGCTGGAGATCATTCTGAAAAATCTCATCTCCAACGCCATCCGCTATGCTGATTTTGGAAAACCGAGTCCATTCATTTCCATTGAGGCTTCAATCCATAAAAATTCAACTACCATTAAAATAGAAGACAACGGTATCGGCATTGCCGATGAGCACATCTATAAGATCTTCGATATGTTTTACCGGGCCAGCGACTACGCGAAAGGTTCGGGCATCGGGTTGTTCCTGGTGCGTGAGTCGGTTAAGATGCTGCGCGGCACCATCGCGGTGGAGTCAGAATTACAAAAAGGTACAACGTTTATCTTAACTTTACCTTCGCTGGACAAGGTAAACGTAAACCAGCTGCCGGAATCTGTACCCATTAAATTTCTGACTGCATCATGAAAACATTACTACGAGTTGTCTGCGTCCTCCTCCTCACATCCACAAGGCTACACGCACAGTCGCACGATGCTGATATTAACCAACTTATAGATGCCTGGCACAAGGCTGCTGCCGATGCCAACGCCACGGTATTTTTTGGAAGCATGGCCGCGCAGAGTATATATATAGGTACAGATGCCAGCGAGCGTTGGAACAAAGAACAGTTCATGTCCTTTGCTAAACCATATTTTGATAGAGGTAAAGCGTGGGACTTCAAGCCTTACGACAGAGACCTGCATGTAACATCCGATGGAAAATATGCATGGTTTTCTGAACTTTTAACAACGTGGATGGGCACGTGCCGGGGGTCAGGTATACTTCAAAAAACAAAAGACGGCTGGAAGATCGAACAATATCACCTGTCGGTAACAGTTCCTAATGATATAATTCGGGATTTTATATCGCTCGTAGATCGCTATCAGCAGAAGCAGGGTAAATGAAACGGCAGCACGGCTGCGCATAAGCGTTACATTGCCAATCCGTTACGGTAAGCCTACAAATGTATGGTTTCAACAGACTTTTGGTGGAATTCAGGGGTCGTTTTTTACGAATTTTGAAACATCAAATCTTTTAGCCATGCCATACATGAAGAATCTTGATTACAGAGACGTAACAAACGCCCGGGTATCATCCAGGCTGAAACAAGTATTAGTGCTGATTGGTACGATTCTGATCGGGATGATTATCTCGATAACCGTGAATGCTGCCTAAACAGCGGTACTCCTTTTTAATCCTCGACCTTCCTGGAAGCTATTTTTTAAACGCAAGATTAAAACCAATTTTTTAAGGTTAATTTAGTTTCACAAGACCCCGCCCAGCGGGGTTTTTGTTTTATATACCCGCGCCATCTCCAGATGTATTACGGCCATGCTTTATCTTTACCGCATGGAGTTTAGCCAGGATATATTTCTTAACAAGATTGCACAGACAACCGATGCACCTTACCTGATCACGATTGATCGTGCCGAAGGTATATATATGTATTCACCGGAAGGGAAACGCTATACAGATCTCATCTCGGGTATTGGTGTGAGCAGCATCGGGCATGGTCATCCCAAAGTTATCAAGGCTATTAAAGACCAGGTGGATAAACATTTGCACGTAATGGTGTACGGAGAATTTATACAGGCTGCTCCCAACCTGCTCGCGCAGAAATTAACATCCCTGCTTCCTGCCAATCTCAACTGCTGTTACTTTGTTAACTCCGGCACTGAAGCTAACGAAGGTGCACTGAAACTTGCCAAGCGCTATACCGGTCGCACGGAAATTATATCGTTCCGTAAATCCTATCATGGCAGTACACATGGCTCCATGAGTGTATCGGGTAATGAAGTAAAGAAGCAAGCCTTTCGTCCGTTATTGCCGGATGTACGATTCATAGACTTCAATGTGATGGCCGATCTGGAAAAGATTACCACGACTACAGCATGTGTTATTGTTGAAACGATACAAGGCGATGCCGGTGTACGTATACCTTCCAAAGACTATATGAAGGCACTGCGTAAACGCTGTGATAAAACCGGGGCACTTTTGATACTCGATGAAATTCAGTGTGGCATGGGCCGCACCGGGAAATTCTTTGCCTTTGAACATTTTGGAATTGTACCGGATATACTCACCGTTGCCAAAGCGTTTGGTGGCGGACTTCCGATCGGCTCATTTATATCCGACAAAAAAATAATGCAGTCGCTTACGCACGATCCGATGCTCGGGCACATCACTACGTTTGGCGGCAACCCGGTGTGCTGCGCTTCGGCTCTTGCAACGCTACAGGTACTGGAAGAAGAAAACCTGGTGGCGCAGGTAGAAGCTAAAGGACAACTCTTTGAACAACTGCTGAAGCACCCGCATATAAAAGAAGTACGAAGAATAGGTTTGATGTTCGCGATTGATTTCGATTCGGCCGACCGCGTAAACAACATTGTGCTGCGTGCCAAAGAGCTGGGTATTATTACCTATTGGTTCCTGTCGCATCCGTATAGTTTCAGAATTGCACCTCCGCTTACCATTACTGAAGAACAAATCAAAGAATCGTGCGCTGCCATTTTGAAGGCTATAGATAATGCGTAATTTCGTTTCATGCCAGATCAGTTACACAAACCTTTCGACCGGCTCGACTATACCTATAAACTGTTAGTAGTTGTTGCACTTACCATTGTTACCCTTGTGCTTGCGCAGGACATAGTTATACCCTTTGCCTTTGCCGGTATACTTTCCATTGTGATGCTGCCGGTGGTGAAAAAACTGGAAGAGCGTAAAGTAGGCACTGCGCTGTCCATTACGATTGTACTCTTTTCTACGATCATTCTCATCGGACTTTTTATCTGGCTGATTGTAAACCAGGTTATCGGCCTGATCAACGACCTTCCCAACCTGCAGGTTCAGTTTGAAACGTTTATCGATCAGGCAAGCCG
>DJFR01000233.1:0-689 GCA_002432545.1 Flammeovirgaceae bacterium UBA5867
GTCGAGCCGGTGGTAATCTTTCATTCGCGATGAGTTGCGGCCTGGATAGTGCTTCACAAAATCTTCATAGCCCGGCTCGTTCGAATTCCAGGTAGCTTTTGGATACGTAGACGTTGGCAGCGTTACCGCATTGCCTGTGTTATATACCCACACGGCACCAAAGTCTATGCGATCGTTTATAGCGAGATTATATACGATGGAAACATTGTGTCTTCTATCGTAACGATAAGGAAAAGGCTTCCCAAAATTCAGGTTATCAAACTCTCTCGTTGACTTTGACCATGTATAGGCAATCCACCCGGTAGAGCGGCCAGACTTTTTCTGAACGAAGAGTTCGGCACCATAACTATTACCCGAACCGAATTCAACCTTGTTTTCCCATTCACTATCAATGTCAAGAAAGCCCGCGCCATC
Source organism: Flammeovirgaceae bacterium UBA5867 (assembly GCA_002432545.1). Taxonomy (GTDB): domain Bacteria; phylum Bacteroidota; class Bacteroidia; order Cytophagales; family Cyclobacteriaceae; genus Ohtaekwangia. The sequence goes on from DJFR01000233.1 coordinate 415, forward strand.
TTTATACTCAATCAGGTTATCCATCCATTTATAGTAACCTTCAACCGAAATTTCAAAACGTTTATATACGGATGACACTCCTAGTGCCACCTGGTCAGACAACTGCGGTTTAACGCGCTCGGTGGAAGGCACCCACAAGTCTGTAGGCAACCCTATGCCGGAGTTCACAAGCAGGTGTATATATTGAGCCATTCGTGCATACGATGCCTTTAGTGAAAGCGCATCACCAAGTCGTTGATTGATGGTGAAGCGCGGCTGCAATGACGTATAGGTTT
>DJFR01000233.1:700-3732 GCA_002432545.1 Flammeovirgaceae bacterium UBA5867
TTCACCAAGATTGATCTCCGGAGAGCCAAAGGTTGTATCCGCCTGAATGTGCGATTGAAAATTTGAGACACCCGGACGCAACGTATGGTAAACTACATTCGCACCGAACCTGATGAGATGATCGTTATTGAGAAAATAATCGAAGTCCATTTTCAACCCCACATCACTGATATTGGAGTGGTATTGATTATTCCTGGAGATATCAGGCGTATCATCCGGGAATTGGTAATGTACTTTCCTGTCCAGTTCAAATTGATACCGCGTATACGTAGCGGTAAGGTTGCTGAAAAGCTGATCGGTATACTTGTGATTCCACCGGAAGGCAGACGTTACGTTTCCCCATTTTATTTCGGCATACTCATCTTCCTTCATGTCTGTCTCATCGAGACTGTAATCATCATATAGTCTGTCTTTACCCGCATAGAAGCTCAGGTATATACGGTCACGCGGTGATAGTATATGATTTACCTTTGCATTCAAATCCCAGAAGCTCGCACCCATAATCCGCTCACTGTCGGCCAGCTTCGCGAAGGGAACCGTAAGCGCATCTATATACGTGCGCCTGGCCGACAACATGAATGAAGTTTTACCTTTGTTGATCGGTCCATTTACCGTAACGCGCGAAGCAACTAACCCCACTGCACCTTCGCCTTCAAACTCATGAAGATTACCTTCTTTCATTTGAATGTCTACGATAGAAGATAGTCTGCCACCGTACCGCGCGGGGAAACCACCTTTAATCAACTCAACACTATTGATAGCATCGGCATTGAACACCGAGAAAAATCCAAAGAGATGATTGGCATTATATACCGGCACACCATCCAACAGAATCAGGTTTTGATCAGGTCCACCGCCACGCACTTGAAAACCTGCTGTACCTTCTGATGCCGCTTGCACACCCGGCAGCAGTTGCAAAGTTTTGAGTATATCCGTCTCGCCCATAAACACCGGTATTTTTTTAATCTTGTCGGGCGAGAGTCTTACCGTACTGATCTCAGGTAGCTCGCGTATATCATTACCGGATATAAGTACTTCTTCCAGCACACTCTCTTTTTTAGAAAGCGCTATCAATAATTCACCACCGACACTTTTTATACTCAGCTTCGTATAGGTATATCCTACAAAGCTTACAGCAATCGAATCACCGGATGTATCCAGACTAAAGAACCCGAATGTATTGGCAGCAACACCTTTACCACTGGCAAGATCAATCACATTTGCACCCACCAGACTTTCTCCCGACTCTGCATCGCGAACAAAACCGCTTATCTTTTTCATAGCATGATTTCGCTTTCTGAAAATCAGCAGGTCGCCTTTGCGTACCACTTCAATTCCATAGCGAGCAAGCAGTTGTTGCAGTTGCTTCGGATCATTCAGATTTACTCCTTCATTCACCGTAAGGGTAACATTGGCGAGCTTCTCGGGGTACGCGAACTTGAATTGTGTATGCGTTTCCAGGTAAGTCACCAGGTCGCTGAAGCGTTCTATTTTTGTATGATTACTTTGCGAATAAACAGCTGATGTTATCAACAACACGCAAACAAAAACCAAACTACTAGCAACCTTTGCCATAGATATATATTTTATGAGAGTCGTGTTTCCACTCAACGCCAAGTGTTTCTTTAATAATCACCAGTATATCATCGATGGTTTCATATTCAATTTTTGCAGAGAGTGTACACGATGCTACCGAGGGCGACACCTCTACTGTTTTATTGAAGAGCTTCGAAAGTATAGCAGCCACTTGCTGAATCGATTTATCTTTTAACACTAACGTGCCCGAATACCAGGCGAAGTCGTTGGCATCCCATTCCACTACTGACAGCTCACCCGCTGGAGAAATTATACCTTTCTCTCCCGCTTTCAAATTCAGAAACTGATTGCCCGCCTGCAGGCGCACTATACCAGAGCACACAGTAACTTCAGCAAACTTCTCTTTATAGTTTACATTGAACGATGTGCCCACTACCATCACTTCATATTCTCCGATGGAAATCACAAATGGTTTTGATTTATCTTTTTGCACGTTGAAGAATGCTTCGCCTTTCAGCGATACATGTCTGCCCTCTTTACCGAAATCATCAGCTAGCTCAAGCGTGCTTTTGTAATTGAGCGTTACCGATGAGCCATCGTCTAACGCTATATTTAGTTTTTCATGGTCATTCGTTTTATAGCCGCTATCGCTATTCCTCCACACCACTACACCTATCATAATCAGCACCGATGCAGCGACTGCCCAGTAAAAATTATGCGCGATACTTTTTTTACGTGTATCACCTTCGACTTTCAGGAGTATTTCTTTCCAGGATGTTTCTTTCTCCTCCTCGGAAATGAAATTTTTCAGAGGTATTTCCATTTCATGTATATTTCTTTCGAAGTCTATATCTTCCTTATCTGCTGCCATAGCTGTTATGAATTTTTATTCACCGATTCTAAAAACAATACTTTATGAGGAGCGAGTTTTTCCTTCAGCTTTTGCAAGCCGGTGCTGATATGCTTCTCTACAGTCTTTACCGATACGTTAAGTGTTTCTGCAATCTCTTCATAAGTGAGTCCATCCTGTTTGCTGAGCACAAACACTTCACGACATTTATCCGGTAAACCAAGTATAGCCGACTCCAACAAATACTTCGGGAAATGCGGATCATGTACAGGATCACTTTCGTGAACTGCAGAATCCGGCACCACGCTCACAAACTTTTTATTGTCACGTNNTGAACAATGTCTTTCGACTGCTCCTTGTCTTTGGTAATGGTATATGCATATTTTACCAGCGGGATAAAATGGCATTCAAACAATCTTCTGAAATCGGCTATACTTTCCATAAGGTCAAACACAAGACTCGTGAACTTGGCGCCCCCCTACCTTTTTGAAAAAAAATATTTTTCAATCACACACAACGCCAATCAACGCCTGTAGAAATTGCAGTCTAAACTTTCATGCTTCATTGTCTATTAAGACACTTGTACAACGGCACAATACAAAAAGAAGCTGTTAATTTTTCCTCACTTTTTAACTTAAGTGAAAAT
>DJFR01000016.1:0-9838 GCA_002432545.1 Flammeovirgaceae bacterium UBA5867
CCAAACGATGGATTGAAAAGAAGCGAACCGGTGGGTGTACTTTTCTCTGTGAGGAAATAATCAATGCCCGCCATAATGTTATGGGCGAGTCCTCCGCGTGAGCGATTGTTATATTGTTCATACACAAAACTGGTATCGCTGCTGGTATTGCGTTGAAAGGAAGAACCGAAGCCCGGTGTTCTGCGATCATCTATACCATAACTTGAAAACAGGTTTACTTTATTTCTGCGAAAGTTTATACTATAAGAACCTCCCAACAGATAAGGATGTCCTCCGTTGGCGGTAAATGTACCGTTGATACCTTTCTGCTGGTCTTTCTTTAAAATGATATTGATGATCCCGACTTCACCGGCAGCATCGTATCGTGACGATGGATTGGTAATTACTTCTACACGTTCAACCATGTTGCCCTGCAGTTTACGCAGAGCATCCGGATCGCGACTTGTTAAACCAGATGGTCGGCCATCAATAAGTATGCGTACATTTTCACTTCCGCGAAGACTCACAGTTCCGTCTACATCAACATTGATAGAAGGGAGGTTGCCCAGTATATCGGCAGCATTCAACCCCACATTGCTTAAATCCTGACTCACGTTGAATACACGTTTGTCCAATTGTAATTCCATCTGTGCTTTTTCTCCCTGTATCACCACTTCTTTCAGCATGCTTGCTTCTGCCTTCAGCACAATAGTACCGGTGTTAAAATCTCCGCTGCTGATAACAATGTTGGGAAGTATAGTTTCTTTATAGGAGAGGAAAGTTACTTTGATAAAATAGTTACCCGGTTTTGTATTGATCGCAAATTCACCGTTTTCATTGGAGACTGTACCGGTAACCATCGTTGAATCTGAAGAAGTATGCACGGCTATACTGGCAAATGGTACAGGCTGTTGTTGTTCATCGGTAACTTTTCCTGAAATAGTAAAATTGTCTTGCGCAGTTACTGTCAAGGTATAGAGAAGGAATGCTATCGCTGGTAGAAATTTCATTGCATAGAGTCATGAACGAACTTACAAAGTAGATACGCCTTGTTTGAAAGACAATGCTGTTTGGGAGCAAAGGTCTTTTAACAGTGTGGAAGACTGCACGGATGATTTAAAAAAGTATGCCTTTCCAAAAGGCGTATGTTATAATTTTAATTATGAAAACAACGTGTGGCATTCGAACGACACGGTGAGCAGTATGAAATGCAGCTTGTGGTTCATGAAATGTAAATCGGCCTGAGATAAGCCATTTGAGACAACGGAGGAGAGAGGTTATAAAAAAATAAAGTGAGACACCGAAGCACCTCACTTTATGTTAGCTTTCTATCTGGATTATTTTAACGCGTAGCGTTCTGGTACGCTTTCAATCCTTGAGATATATCAACGATGTTGTTCTTGCGATCTACATCCGCCATGCGCATGCTTGGATCGATTTCGATCGTAGCAATCTCGCTGGAAGCGCGGGAGATCTGTGCTGTATACTGCGGGTTTACCCACGGCCATGCAGTAAGATCCGTACGCTTCACACTCTTGTCTTCAACCGGTTTATTGCCGAGCGTTTCGTTCAGCGGAATATAGTATAATTCTTTGCTGCCATCTTTGTAAGTAACAACGAGATCAACCGGCATCGGGAATTCACCCAGGCGTTCGAGTGTAACAAAAGTATTGTTGTCTTTTTCAACCACCGTCTTAATGGTATAGTCAATTTTCTTCGTTGTATTTACCCAGTAGCTCATATACCACTTCAGTTGCAGACCGGAAACTTTTTCCATTACACGAATAAAATCATTCGGTTCCGGATGCTTGAACTTCCAGCTGTTATAGTATATGCGCATGCCTTTATAGAAATTGTCTTCACCGATTATATATTTCAACTGGTGCAGAAATATAGTTCCCATTGCATATGCAGCCGTGCTATAGGCTGTGTTGGTATTGTAATGATCGGAGTGCTGACTGATCGGTTCCTGTAAACCACGCTTGATCAGGTTGAAGTACGCATTATAGCTGCCGGTATGTGCTTCTTCCATGGGAGTATTGTACATAACAGCTTCTGATTCCTGACTGGCAAAATCAGTAAAGCCTTCATCGATCCACGGGTATAGCGATTCATTGGAAGCAAGTACGCCCTGATACCAGCTGTGTGCAGCTTCATGCGCCATGACACCAACGAGACCACCTAAATTACCATCACCAAGAATCAGCGTACACATCGGGTACTCCATACCACCATCGCCCCCCTGAATGATCGAGTAACTTTCGTATGGATATTTACCAAATGTTTTATTCATAAACTCAAAATGCTTCACGGCATAACCTTCCATCTTTTTCCAGTTGTCGATAATTTTATCGTTTTTCTGGTAGAAGAAATGTAGCTCCGGACCATTCGGTACCTGTGCGCGGTCATGTATATAGTCAGGGTCTGCGGCCCACGCAAAGTCAATCACATTCCTGGCAACAAAATTCCAGGTAAGTTCGCCTTCGGCACGTTTTACCGTAGCGCCTTCTTTCTCATAACCATACCCGATCTTGTCAGCGTTAACAAGTTTACCGGTGCCGGCAATAACGAACGAAGGATCAAGCGTGATCTTCACATCGAAGTCACCCCATATACCATGAAACTCGCGTGCTACATATTGATACGCATGCCACCCGCGGAAATCATACTCGGCCAGCTTCGGATACCATTGTGTCATCGAGTAGGAGATACCTTCCCTGTTATTTCTTCCGCTTCTTCTGATCTGCACGGGCACCTGCGATTCGAATTTCATATCGAATACTGTTTTTGCTCCCGGAAGAATTGCTTTGGGAAGCGTTACTTCCAATATAGTTCCATCAACTTTATAGCGGGTATCTTTACCATCCTGCTTCAGTGAAAGTATATGTTGATAACCGATCTCATCATCTTTCAATTTTGATATACGGTCTTTTACACGACCATCCGGATCGGAGATGTTGCGAGAACGAACATCCATCATGCTTCCCGGTTGAAACGCATTGAAGTAAAGATGATAGTATACTTTGGTGAGTGTGTCTTTCGAGTTGTTATAGTAGGTAAGCTTTTGCGAGCCGGTAACTTTGTGCGTTTTTACATCGAGGCGTACATCCATGATATACTCCGCACGTTGTTGCCAGCGGTAATCCTGCGCATGTGCAAACAGGCAGCTTACCATAACGAAGGCAAGGAATACTATTTTTTTGCAATGATGCATGTTGGTTGGTTAATAAGTTATCTGGCAAAATATTCAAAGAGTTGAATATAACAAACCCGATTTATGTTTCCAGCACCACCAACTGTTGTAAGCCAAGCAGAAGTTTCGCGGTTAATCAACTCTTGGCTGAGGTTTTTCCTGCTGCCGGTCACGCATTCTGTCCAGCCGGTCGCGTTTACCTTGCCTGCGTTGTATCTGGTCGAGTATCATCTGCCTGAACTTTCGCTCGGCCTCCGGTAACGTACGAAGCTTTTGTGCAGAAATAACTTTGAGCAATTTGGCAGAGTAATCTTTTTCAAGATCAACTTCCTGCTGCTTCAGTTTCAGACTGAGTTCAACCAGTTCCTTATCATTTTGCTCCGCTGTTTTATTGGGATCAGGATTGCGTTTCGCCTGGCGATACTCTTTCAGCAAGTGTTGTCGCTTTTCTGTGAACTCACGGTATATAGGCCAGAACTTTTCAGACTCTTCCGGTGTAAGAGCAAGTTGATCGGTAATATAGGCTATACGGGCAGCCTGTATCTTTTGTCGTACAGTGGGGTCCGGTTCGTCTTGCTGAATTTCTTCTTCCTGTGCAAACAGCCGCGCAGAAAGCAACAGCATAACGATAATGTTGGTTAGTATCTTCATCACAAACTGTTTAAATCAATTTCATCACTCAGTATATCCAGTGTTTCATCGTCAAGGTCAAGACTATATACCGCCTGTTCAATCTCTTCCGCATCGGTAGCATCGAGCGCAGCGTTTTCCAGTAGCTCATCCGTTGTCATGTCGGTGTCATCGAGGTACGTTACCAGATCTTCCGTTTGTATTTCTGCCAGTAGTAATTCTGCAGGAGACTGATTGGGAGATGATGTATTCTCAAACCACACAAGCCCGATTGTAACAAGGATTACCAGCGGCAGTGCATATTGAAATGCATAGCGCAGGGCAGGGCGTGATTCACGTTGCTTGTCTTCGGCTATACGTGCCTGAATTGTACCGGGCAGCTTTTCAAAGTAGCCTTCGGGTACATCGAATATCTCTTTTTTTGGCAGGTCTTCGAGCTTCATGGTATATCTTCGACTTCTAATGTTCCGAAAAGTTTAATTATGCTGTAAGGAAATCTTCAATTTTCTTTACCGCGTGATGATAGCTTGCTTTCAATGCGCCTACACTGGTGTTGGTGATGGCGGCAATTTCTTCGTACGACATATCATCAAAATATTTCATATTGAAAACCAGGCGTTGTTTATCCGGCAACTTCAGCAATGCTTTCTGAAGTTTCAATTGGATATCATCGCCTGATACATGGGGTGCATGATCGAGCTTGGCACTAAGTTCTTTGGATACATCTGCAATCGGTAAAAAGAATCTTCGCTTTTTACGTTGCAGAAATGTTAAACATTCATTGGTAGCAATGCGGTAGATCCAGGTATATAGTTGTGAATCTTCACGAAAGGTTTCAATGCTCTTGTGAATTTTGATAAAGACCTCTTGCGTTATATCATCGGCATCGTCATGGTCAATAACCATTTTACGGATGTGCCAGTAAACCCGTTGCTGATACATGCGCACCAGCAGGTTAAAGCCATAATTGCGCGTATCAGCGTTCCTGATCTTTTCTAAAAGCTCTTTATCTTCCAAAGGAAACGAGGTGGATTCCAGAAAATTAGACAAAAGAACGGTGCATTGGTTTAATGCACCGTCATAATTTTTTTTCTGTCTTATCCGCGTGACGCTGCAAGTGTATCCACCAGCAGCTCATATTGCTCTTTTGAGTGGGTAGGGAAGTTGGCAAAGCGAAGTTGTGTCTTCTTGAATGAACCGTAGCCATCTCCGGGTTGCATACCATTCTGCTGGAGCAGCTTTGTTATTTTTTCGGTGTGCTCTCCGCAGTCGGCAACAATAACAGTTTGAGAGCGGAATGTTTTGTCTTGCACAAAAGGCTTAATTGCACCATGGCTCTCCAGTGCCTGGTATAGTATAGCCGATTTATACTCGGTTTCTTTGCGGATGGTGGTAATGCCTCTTCGCACCATATCATCTACAACCTGCGCCAGCAAATATATACCGAGTACGTTAGGCGTTTCCGGATTTTGATTTTTGATGGCGTGTGTATAGAGTGATGGTATACTGTGAAACGAACCAATAGAAATTCCCTTGGACAAAAGTTGTTCAGCTTTGGCAATGCATCGGTCATTCACCAGCCATACACCCAGGCCTGCTGGTAACCCAAATCCTTTTTGTACCGAGAAAAATACAGAATCAACTTTGGTATAGTCAATATCCGGGAAGGGTAGGGAAGACACAGCATCTACTGCGATCAATGTATCCGGATGCTGCTTGCGTAAACTATATATGAACTCCAGTGGTAAAGAAACACCCGAGCTTGTTTCATTGTGCGTTACTCCGAGCAGTTCGATTCCTGCCGGGACTATAACCTTGGAATCAAAACCTTGCCCCATAGCGACCTCGATCTTCTCCGGTTTTTTATTCAGCAACTGTGCTATTTCAAAGAAGCGCTTGGAGAATGAACCGTTTACAAAATGCAATGATCTTTCTTCAACAAGATTCTGAATAATGCGCTCCCATATTTCATTGGCAGAACCCGTGAACAGCACGTGATAATTATCGGGCAGTCCTAACAAAGCACGCAGTCCGTCAACAGCTTTTTTATAGATCGCTTCATATTGTTTACTGCGATGCGATATAGACGGAATGCCTTCGCGAAATGCAGTGCGCACATGATCTTCTACTGTGAAATAAAGCTGAGAAGGGCCGGGAGTAAAGTTGATCTTGAGATTCATAGTCGGTGGCAAAAATAACGCTTGTGTGTATATCCGTTATCGAAGCGTTGTTAAAAGTTCCCTAAAAATGAAAAGCTTTTTTTATAACAAATTGAAGATTTCATAATCGCGCAGAACGTGTGCTGTCAACGTTTAGCGGGTTTAAGGAAAAAATACATTTAAGTCAATCTTGGCTGAAAAAAGTGTTTTGCCTATGTTCGCACTGCCCTTGGATTTGGGACACGTTTGCTGAACCTAACAATTTAAACAATACCGAGTGAAGCTTTCGATCAAAATCAGGCCTCATCCCGATACTTATCGGGACCTCGCCCAAAAAGCAGGTTAACAGAAGAAGGTTGCGATTGACGGCAGCTCAAAACTTGTCTTTTATGGGGTTCAGAAACACCTCACCAAATCCATTGGGTTTTTTTATATTTTCTTCGCTACTTCTTCATTCAACGTACCACCACAATACTTACAGAACACAGCATCGTGGTCGTGACCTTCTCGCATACAATGCGGACAAACTTGTGTTGTTATTTTTTCTTGTGTTTTTAATTGGATCATCTCTGCCGATACAATACCGGTGGGCACTGCTATTATACCGTAACCGAGAATCATAATACACGAAGCGAGTGCCTGGCCAAGCGTTGTGTGGGGTGCTATATCACCATAACCAACGGTGGTCATGGTTACAACAGCCCAGTAAATACTGCGCGGTATACTTGTAAAACCGTTCTCCGGACCTTCTACTAAAAACATCAGCGTGCCGGTGATGATTACGGAGGTAATGACGGTAACAAGAAATACCGTTATTTTATGTTTGCTTGCCCGCAGTGCGCGCATCAGGTTTTGACTTTCCCCTATATATCTTGATAGTTTGAAGATTCTGAAAATGCGCAGCAACCGTATACTGCGAATAACCATAAGCGATTGCGCTCCCGGAAAAAACAGCGCCAGGTAACTGGGAAGAATGGAGAGCATATCGATAATGCCGAAGAAGCTGAATATATACTTACTGCGTTTGGGCACAACCCATACACGGGCTATATATTCAAGTGTAAATATAGCGGTGAAGAACCACTCGAGCAGAAAGAACCACATGCCGAATCTTATACGAAACGACTGCACACTTTCGGCAATAATAATAAAGACACTGGCTACGATGCAGCATAGCAATACAATGTCAAATGTCTTTCCGGCTTTTGTATCGGCTTCAAAAATAATTTCATATAACCGAAGCCGTAAACTCTTTCGTTTCTGCCCATTCATGCTCTAATATAAATTTTTCCGCGGAGATACAGTTTCTTTCCCGCTGAAGGAGCAGATTTCTGCGGGCTAATGTATTTCATTCCCGCAGAGCACGCAGATTTTCGCAGATAAAACAGCAGAAAGATTTTAACCATTCTTCAGCGTATATCCACGTAAATCTGCGGACAACAAAAAAACGCAGAGGTATCACCCCTGCGTTCTATAAATAACCTTGTATATGAGTTATCAATACAACACCCTGAACTTGATCGTGTTTTCGATCGCGCGAAGTTTCGCGATTACATCTTTGTCGTATTGTTTGTTGATATCCGTGATTACATACCCTACGGATTCATTCGTCTTCAAATATTGTCCTACGATGTTGATGCCGTGATCTGCCAGCAACTGGTTGATCTTTGCAAGTATACCCGGCACGTTGTTATGAATGTGAATGAGGCGATGTGCATCTTTCAGAATCGGCAACGTGAGGTTCGGGAAGTTTACACTGTTCGATGTGCTGCCGGTATTGATATAGTCCATCATTTTACCCGGCACAAAGTTACCAATGTTCTCCTGTGCTTCCAGTGTACTTCCCCCGATGTGCGGACTCAGAATTGTATTCGGTAAGCCNNGCCACTTTACCACTGAGTATATTTTCACGAAGCGCCTGTATATCTACTACATGTCCGCGACTCAGGTTAATGAAGATAACACCTTTCTTCATGAGACTGAATTCTTTCGGTCCGATGAGGTTGGCGTTTGATTTACGACCATCAACGTGCAGCGAAATAACATCGGCTTGCTCGAGTACTTCTGTCATCGTCTTGCACTTCACAGCGTTTCCAAGCGAGAGTTTCTCTTCGGTGTCGTAGTAAAGTACTTTCATACCGAGCGATTCGGCAATAACAGAAAGTTGTGTACCTATATTTCCGTAACCAATCAGTCCTAATTTTTTACCACGTACCTCAAAGCTTCCCTTCGCAGATTTATCCCATACACCTTTGTGCATCTTGGTAGACTTGTCTACGATGTTACGCATCAGGATAATCATTTCAGCAACGGCCAGCTCTACAACGGAGCGGGTATTGCTAAACGGAGCGTTGAAAACAGCTATACCTTTTTTGGTTGCTTCTTTCAGATCGATCTGGTTAGTACCGATACAGAATGCACCGATCACCATCAAACGATTGGCATGCTCAAGAACTTTGGCAGTTACCTGTGTTTTGGAACGTATACCGAGTACCGATACATTTTTGATTTTTTGTATCAGTTCTTCTTCCGTCATCGCAGCGTGATAGGTTTCAACATTGAAGCCTTCTGCACGAAGCAACTCTACGGCTACGGGGTGAACGTTCTCCAGTAACAATACATTGATCCGGTTCTTTGGATACGATATAGCCGTGTTGAGTTTGTTGAGGTATAGGAACTCATCGAGACTTGGTGTGATGTGATCGGCTTTGCTTTTCACATTTTCGCGCTCTACGTTTTCAGTAAACGCAAAGAACTTGTTCGCTAAACCGGCATGCTTTATTTCATAGTCGGTATAGCCATCACCAATTACGTAGATATCGCCGGGCAGATTCAGTTTTTTCAACTGCTCTACTTTTCCTCCATTGGCCGATAGCGGGTTCTCCGTATCGAAACCAACTACTTTACCGTCTGTATCAAAACGAAATTCATTCGCGAGTATATTTTCTGCCTTGATACCAAACTCCGTAACGATAGGCTCTATAAATTCACGGAAGCCGTTTGAGATGATATAGATATTATCGGAATACTCCTGAAAGAATTCTTTATTGCGTTTGAAAGATTCTGATACGCTGCCCTTCAGTTTAGTAATAAGTGCAGGTAAGTGATGCTGACTGGGCGCGAGCAGATTTAATCTTTTCTCCAACGATTCGCGGAACGAGATGGAACCATCCATTCCCTGGTTTGTAATCTCAATGATCTTTTTCTTGCGGTCTTCTCTCTCCGGGTGATCCTGTAAAGAAATGTCGGCCAGAACATCAAAAGCTTCTNNGCTGTCGAAATCGATAACAAAATACTTATTCAACTTCATACGGGTTGGAAAAATGAAGCGCAAATGTAGTCTATCATTTACGAATTATGATTTAGGATGTGTGTTTTTTATTATCCTAACGGATGCTCGTTCCTTTCAGCGGTTGTATAAAGCTGAAAGCACTATGCTATTGGCATATTTACTTTCAGCTTTACAGTTGCTCTCTATAAAGGAAGATGCATTACCACTGCCGAGACAGGGCACACATGAGAGAATTCAGAAGAGGCATGAAGCTCTTGTGGTACAGCATCACGCGTGGTGTCGAGAAAACCTTTCTTCAAAAAGAAGCCTCTTGCTTTTTCAGTAAGCAGGTAAATACCTTTCAGCTTACGGCTGCGCGCTTCATCAATCAGGTAATCCGTTATGTTGGTACCTACTGATTTTCCGCGGATACCCAGCTTAACAGAGAGTGAACGCAGCAATGCATAGTCGCCATATACTTCGAGGGCACCGGTTCCTACAAGCTGATCAGCTTCGTAATATCCCACCAGCAAGTCGCGTTCAAAGTTAAGATCATCAGCCGGTAAACCGGAAGCTTTCAATAGCGTACGAAATTTTTCGAAGCCT
>DJFR01000016.1:9882-10078 GCA_002432545.1 Flammeovirgaceae bacterium UBA5867
AAGATTACCAAGCGCCCGCTTCGCGCGGCTCCATATTTTTTCATCAACGGAGTAATGTACACTCGGACCATCAACATCACCCTTGATGAGACCTGCATTTCGAAGCTCTTTGAGATGCTGCGAGATTGTAGATTGAGACAACGGTATAGCATTGACAATCTCGCCACACAAACTACCCTGGTGCTGTGCCAGGTAC
>DJFR01000137.1 GCA_002432545.1 Flammeovirgaceae bacterium UBA5867
GTATTCCAGTTTTCATCCGGATAGGGTACGGCTGTTGTTGGATTGGTCATATTTACCACCGATACAGAATGGTTGGCAGTCCAGTTCGGGTAATTGGCAAATACCTTTAATTGTTGCGTTCTGAATTGCTGCGAAACCGCTACACCCGTCCACTGTTTGGTAGAGGTGGCGACTACAGTAACCTGCGATTCGCCAATCGTTGGTACTTCGTCATTTTTCGCAGATCCTGTTATCCCTATATCACTGCAGGCTGCGGTAAACACAGCTATCATACAGGATATTATACTTACTAACCATCGATCGGTATCCATATCGCATAGACATTATTTTGCTCTTTCAAAAAAGAAAAAACAATGCCTGTAATTTTTTTTCGATTTTGCGTGTTCCGAAAACGTTGACAGAATTTTTGAGACAACTTTTCCTCTATATTATTAGTTAATACTTTCATAAGTTTACGCAACGTCTTATATACCATGTCTACGAAGAGTAATTCCCAGAATAAAGATTGTGATGTAGTATTGATCGGTGCCGGAATTATGAGCGCCACACTCGGTGTTTTATTGAAGGAACTGGAGCCGGAACTCACTATTGAAATTTACGAACGGTTGGATGTAGCGGCAGCAGAGAGCTCTGATGCCTGGAACAATGCCGGTACAGGACATTCCGCTTTTTGTGAACTTAATTACACACCCGAAAAAGCTGACGGCTCGATCGATATATCGAAAGCTATAAAAATTGCTGAGTCGTTTGAGATTTCGAAACAATTCTGGGCCTATCTCATCCAGAAAAATCATATACAATTACCGGAGAGTTTTATAACTCCTATACCGCACATGAGTTTTGTGTGGGGAGCAGAGAATGTAAATTATCTGCGTAAGCGTTATGATGCGCTTCAGACGAATCCCTTATTCAAGGGCATGGTATACTCTGAAGAGCCTGCACAACTGGAGCAGTGGATACCGCTGATCATGAAAGGCCGTGATCGCCAGGAAAAAATAGCGGCTACACGCATGGACCAGGGAACAGACGTAAACTTTGGTGCGCTTACCCGCAGTATGTTCAACATGCTGCAGGAAATGAAGGGCGTTACCATGCACTTTAATCATGAAGTGCGCGATCTGAAAAAAGAAGACGAAGGCACCTGGAAGATTAAAGTAAAGAACCGCGAGACAGGCGAGAAACGTAAGATTCGTTCGAAGTTTATATTTATAGGAGCCGGTGGTGGTTCGCTGCGCCTGCTTGAAAAATCAGATATACCGGAAGGACGCGGCTTCGGTGGTTTCCCGGTTAGCGGCCAGTGGCTGAAGTGTACAAATCCTGCCGTGATCGATCAGCACCAGGCAAAAGTATATGGTAAAGCAGGCGTAGGCTCCCCTCCTATGTCGGTGCCTCACCTCGATACTCGTATTATCAATGGTGAACGTGCGTTGCTCTTCGGACCGTACGCAGGTTTCTCTACCAAGTTTTTGAAAGAAGGATCGTACTTCGATCTTATAAAATCCATACAGCACGATAACATTATACCGATGCTTGCTGCAGGTATCGATAATATACCTTTAACCAAGTATCTCATTAACCAGGTACGCCAGTCTCCGGAAGATCGCCTCGAAGCATTGAAGGAATTTTACCCGGAAGCAAAAATGGAAGACTGGGAGCTGGAAGTTGCCGGACAACGCGTACAGGTAATTAAAAAAGACAAAGAACACGTAGGTGTGCTTGAGTTCGGAACAGAAGTAGTAAGCGCTGCCGATGGAAGTATAGCTGCGTTATTAGGTGCATCTCCGGGAGCGTCTACAGCGGTGTCGATTATGATTACATTGTTACAACGTTGCTATGGCGATAAACTTAAATCACAGGCATGGCAATCCAAGCTGAAGCAGATGATACCATCCTACGGACAAACATTGGCTGATAATCCTGAGTTGTTACAGGAAACCCGCTCAATGACCAACGAAGTATTGGGACTCAATACCGTGACAGCCTGACACGGCATATATACTCTGATATATATAGGATTGCACCTCTAAACAGGTGCAATCTTTTTTTATACGGATAGGTGTTATACTTTATAAATTTATACCCTCCTGTTGTTACATCGTTCAACACAACGTCAACTTTTTTTCAACACCACGCTTGCTAAACGCAACGGTATCAATACCCGGCGCACGGGCATGATTTTTTGAGCGTTATGGGAATTATTAAAGTCCCTCCAATCCCCATAACCTATGACAATCCTCGTGAATAACACCGTAGTTGATTACGTGCAAACTGGTGATGGCGAAATCACCCTTCTTTTTGTTCATGGTGCATTCATCAACAAAGACTACTGGCGCGAACAGGTAGAGTATTTCAAAACAAATTACTCGGTGGTCGCGGTTGATCTTCCGGGACATGGTCAATCCGGAAGAGACCGTGCTAACTGGACTATACACGAATTTGGTAAAGACATTGTAAGTATTATCGATTCGTTGAAGTTATCGAACGTAGTTTTGATAGGACACTCCATGGGAGCTGATATTATTTTGGAAGCTGCATCCATGCGAAAGGATTCTATCATTGGTATCGTGGTGATCGATGCTTTAAAGAATGCCGGTGAAGAATTGAATGAAGAAGTACAGCAACAGGTTGATTCGATCCTTGAAAACCTGAATACGAATTTTGCCGATACCGTTGAGACCTATGCTCGTCTCGGTTTATTATCTCCGGAAACAGATCCTAAAATTACACACACCATTGTGAACGATTACAGAAATGCATATCAGCCGATGGGGATCCGTTCGGTTCAGGATGTGTTCCAATATCCAACGCGCGAACGTGAGCTCCTGCAAAGCTTACCTTTCAAGATATACCTGATCAACGTTGATTATATACCTACCAACGAAGAGTTGCTGCGCAATAATGCACGTGCCGGATATGAACTTCACATTATACACGGAACCAGTCATTTCCCGATGCTGGAAGAACCACAGGTACTCAACGAAGCACTTGAAAAAGTAATCGACAAGATTAACGAAGAGCTGATCCTCGTACGGTAACATCCATACATTTATAGCACGCTCCTGCAATTATATATACTTGTAAAACGGTATACGAATAAATCATTGCGTAAACCCCGAACATTACGCTGATTTAGTTGTTTCCATTTTATGACGTATGTTTGACGTTACGATTGTACTATGAAAGTTCTTTTGGTAGAAGATGAGCCCAACGTTGTATCGTTTATTCGCAGGGGACTGATTGAAGCAAATCATGAAGTTTCTGTAGCGATGGATGGTGTTACAGCCTGGCAGATGATTCAGGCAAATACACCTGATATCATTATACTTGACATCATGCTGCCTTCCATGAACGGTATTGAGTTGTGTCGCAAGATCCGTAATCAGCAGCTACCAACGTCTATCATTATGTTAACGGCCCTGGGAACTTCTGAAAATGTAGTGACCGGATTGGACTCGGGTGCAGATGACTACATGGTAAAGCCTTTCAAATTCTCTGAACTGCTGGCGCGCATGACTGCCGTAACCCGAAGAGCAGCCGGCCAGGTAGCACCTGATATTATTACCATTGATGACTTACAAATTGATACCCGCGGGAAGGTTGTGAAGCGCGGTGACGACCGCATTAATCTTACGGCAAAAGAATACAATCTGCTGGAGTTTCTGGCGCGCAACAAAGGCCGGGTTTTTACACGTATGGAAATACTGGAACGCGTATGGGATATTAACTTTGAAATGAATACCAACGTGGTAGATGTATATATTAACTACCTGCGCAGAAAGGTAGACAAGCAACGTGATAAAAAACTTATTCAGACAGTGGTTGGAATGGGATATGTATTGCGCGAGGAGCAGGCATAGTATACTTGTACCGATATACCTTCCGCACGGCCTGTACGCATGACAATCCGCACCAAAATATCGTTAGTCTTTACCCTGATGACGGGAGCAATTCTTTTGCTGCTAATCGGCTGTGTATATATACTTTCCATTCAGCATGCGCATACTATTTTTTTTACACGCCTTAAAGTGCGCGCATCACTGGCCGCTGAAAGTCATTTTGGTGTTACCGAAATCAACAGCAGTGTTGTAAAAGAAATACGCGAACGCCATCTACAGCGATTACCGCGCGAGACGGAGTATTTCATGTACGCAGACTCACTTCATATCGACAACATTCAACAGCGTATTCCCCATATATCAGAGTCCTTTGCAAGAGAATTAAAGCAGAACGGTTTTGCAGAATATAATCATGGCTTCCTTCATTTCTCGGGCATCACCTATACCTCGGCTACCGGAAGGAATTTTGTTATCGCCTCTGCTTACGATGAAATTGCCGAGAACCACATTACATTCCTTCGTAATGTTTTGCTGCTCGGTTTTTTAGCGAGCTGTTTACTCATCTTCGCACTGGGGCGTGTGTTTGCTTCACGTATCATGTTACCGATATCTGCTATTGTGTCTAAGGTGCACGATATAACAACATCAAATCTCAGCGAACGCTTAGCCAGTGGCGATGGTAACGATGAGTTATCCGAGATTGCCAATACCTTTAACTCCATGCTCGACCGCCTGGAGACAACCTTCGAACTGCAACGTAACTTTATCAGCAATGCATCGCATGAACTGCGCACACCACTAACGTCTATTCTGGGCGAAGCCGAAGTTATTCAACAGGCACCGCGCACAACGGAGGATTATGTGAAATCTATAGGCATCATGTATCACGAAGCGCTGAAGCTGGAAGAAGTTACATCCAGTCTCCTGCGACTTTCGCAGATCAGCTATGAAGGTAAAAAACAGAAGATCGAACCGCTGCAGCTGGATGAGTTGCTGATGAGCATCAAGATAAATTTCGACAAGCGCATGCCCGGCAACCAGGTAAAGATCATGGTGCAGCCGGCTGACGAAAATCCGGATATATATACTTTCATGTGCTCAGATGTATGGATGGAACTGGCACTCACCAATATCATTCAGAACAGCATCAAATACTCTGATAATAAAGAAGTACTCGTTACACTATCATTCAATAATGAAGATTTGTTCATCAACATCTCAGACTACGGCATTGGCATTCCTGAAAAAGACCTGGAACATATTTATGAACCGTTTTTCCGTGCGAGCAATACTTCCAAATATACCGGTTATGGTATAGGCCTGCCGTTGGCTTCGCGCATCATCCGATTGCATGGCGGAAAAATGAAAGTTCACTCACGTCCGAATGAAGGAACAAAAGTTTTTATTCAGTTTCCGCAGAACATGAGATTAAGAGCGGATTAAAACAATTCTTATCACATTTTAATCTCGTCTTAAAAGCAGCCTAATAACCGTACCGTTCTTTTGCATAGTACCAAAAAGAACACGGTTATGAAAAACATTCTGATTCCAACAACATTTGAAGCCGATACATTACAGGCTATGAAGATCGCTGCGTATATGACGGAGAATAAAGGCCGTATTATACTCATCAGCAGTTCTGAAATTTCAGATTCAATTACCGAGCTCCTCTTTCTTTCTGCCAAAGACCATATTAATACCAGCAAACGCGATGCTTTGCGCACGGCATGGAAAGAATATAAGATTGAAAATAATATTTCAATGGTGGCAGAAGAGCATCATCAGTTTGGTATATCGCGGCCGGTTATGCAAAAATTACTTGAAGGGTTTGAGGCTGATATTGTTATCGCTCCGCCTTCTATTCAGCAGAGCAAACAATATATACATAAGCTGTTGCTGAGATTGCTGCATAAAAGCGATTGCCCGCTTATGTTATTACCGGAAAAAGAGCAGGCTACAGAAACGATACAGCGTGCACTCTTTTTGGACGAACGTACCCAGCCACTGTCAGCTTCATTGCAGCAACTTCCGTTTCATGTCATTCATCAATCCATGATACAGGAACATAAAAATCAACCGCTCAACGCACTGGTCGATCAGCTTAACGTTGATCTTATTGTACAAGCCAAACGAAACGATGAAAGTGCCAGCGAGCATGTAGATGTTACCCACCTCGGGTTGCCGGTGTTAACGGTATAACAAATTGAATATATAGTATAGCTAAAACGAAAGGAACGATTATGTTATTGAAGAAGAATATACCCTGGACGTATATATTGGGAAAGATCAAGTGGGAGATTACGGCTGTGGCGTTGTATGCTATAGCGTTCGGGCTGTGGCATGAAAATCTGAACCTGCATCACATAACCATTCCGCTTAGTATACCGGCTATTATCGGAACGATCATTTCGTTGTTGCTCGCGTTTCGTTCGAACCAGGCCTACGATCGCTGGTGGGAAGCACGCATTGTATGGGGTGCGATTGTGAATGACTCGCGAACGCTGATCAGACAAATGCAGTCGTTCGTCAATGACCCAGAATTCTCGGTCGGTGTAAGTAAAATCACCGATAACTTTACCAAGCGACAAATTTTCTGGAATTATAGTTTAGGACAGATGTTGCGTGGACAAGATGCATTAAAGAATGCAGAAAAATATCTTTCGCGCGAAGACCTGAAGTTTGTGCGCAACCACATGCATGTACCCAATGCGTTGTTGATGCTACACAACCGCGATCTGAAGTATATGCTGGACGAAGGCTTGCTAAATCCCTTTCAGCAGGTTGAGATAGACAGAACGATAACGCGTCTGTGCGATGCCATGGGAAAGTGTGAGCGCATCAAGAACACGGTGTTTCCTACTACGTATAGTCTCTACATTAACTTTGCGCTATACCTGTTCATTGTACTGCTGCCGTTTGGCCTTACCGAACATTTGGGAAGTATACTGGTGCTGTTGGTTATACTCATCTCTGCATCGTTCCTGCTGGTGGAAAAAATGGCGATTCATTTACAGGATCCCTTTGAAAATAAAGCAACGGATACACCGATGACATCGCTTGCGCGGAATATTGAAAAGGACCTCCGCGAAATGATACGCGATTACGAGTATGCAAAAGCAAACAGCAACAATACAAAAGTTATAAAGGAGAACTTTTATGTTTTATAATTGCTTCACTGGTATAATTCCAGCAGGCGCTTTCGCTGATACGCTACAGTATCTTTCATGCGAACGAGTTTACCTTTCGCGGTGTTGAGTTTTATTTGTGTGCGGTGAAGCTGATCGTTCTTACGTTTCAGCTTCGCTTGCAACACTGCGATTACCAGTAATAAATTCTCTTTATCAAGATCCGACAGGTTATCAATCTTCATAGATATTGGACAGCGTTTAGAATGAAATTGTTTTATCCATAAAATTTATACTCATGCTATAGCGGTTCATCAGGTCAGCACCGAGTATACCGGCCAGGCGGATGTTCTCGTTCTTCTGTAATATATAGGCAAAGTCCTGCATGTTCTTGCTTCTGAAGTTTCCATATTTAATCGCTACATCGCCAATCTCAATGGTGCATGTATTTACTCTGCCGGTAGGTGCACTTCCGTTAAAGCCCATCACTTCGGTTGTAGCATATACATCGGCATTCATTACGGTAAATCCGTAGTATTCAGCTTCGGTCTCATTCAATATAGATACAGATGCACCCGTATCAACAATGAAGTATGCCTGCTTGCCGTTAAGCCGTGTTTTTATAATCGGTATCTTCCCTACAGTATAAAAGTTAACCGACCGTACAGCAGGTTCATGCCGCGCAGTGTGCACAGGGGAACACGACCACAATACCGATAGCAACAGCGCTGCCTGCAAAGCACTACGGTATATATTTCCTGGGATGGTAGTTTTGTAAATCATGTATCAAAGAAGATCACTTTTTTAATACAATGCCGGTTTATTAGATCATTGCCTGCTAACGGCTGGCACGTGTCTTTGTAATCGTATCAGACGTTTTTGTCAGTCGGTATTGGTTGTTAGTGAGGTGCACGCGTTGTTTGTCTAAAAAGAATCGTTGTTAACAAAAAATTAACGTACTTCAGCCTATATGTATACCGGTGAAGCAACCAGGCAAAAGCGTAATCCGTTTGAAGCAGCCGTCAGTCCTGCCCTGTTCTTGCAGAGTCGCATTACCTACCACGCTATATTCTGGTTAAGTCTCATTGCATACGAAGGGCTCATCTCCGGCATGGTAGATGATCAGTACATGCAGCGCATCACCATATCCTTTATAGAGTTGCCTATGAAAATCATGGCGACATACTTTACTCTCTATGTGCTTATTGATAAACTGCTGATCCACAAGAAATATAGCATGTTTATACTGTCGCTTTTCCTGTCGATGATCGTGTTCGGTGTGGCAGCACGTACCCTGGCCTATCACACCATTTATCCGTTATACTGGCCGCAGGCTACTATGGTACCGCTGCTCTTTTTCCCAAAAATACTCATCGGAATTTTCACTATATATTCGGTGGTTGCCATTGCTGCTTCGTTTCACCTCATGAAGCATTGGTATCGCCATCAGCAAGCGTCTCAATACTTGCAGCGCACGGCACAACAACTGGAAAAAGAAAAGCTCGAAGCCGAACTGAAATTACTCAAGTCGCAGATCAATCCGCACTTCTTGTTCAACACACTCAACAACCTGTATGCATTAACCCTGCAGCATTCGCATAAAGCCCCGGAGATGGTATATAAACTTTCGCAGCTGATGAACTATATGCTATACGACAGCAACCAGCCGGATGTAGCGCTGCAAAAAGAAATTCAATATATACAGAACTATATAGCGCTGGAAAAAGTACGTTACGATAGCCTCGATGTATCGCTGAATGTATACGATGTACCNNAGCAACCAGCTTTCAGACGGCTGGATTCGCATTGATATACTGATACAGGAAGATACACTCGTATTGAAAGTTGAGAACAGTAAAAACACCATGCTCATACCGGAGCAAAAGCCTGTGTCCGGTATAGGTTTGCAGAATGTACGCAAACGGCTTGAGCTGATATACCCGGAGCGTTATTCGCTGCAATTACTGGATGATGTGGAAACATACCTGGCGATACTGAAGCTTACGCTCACGGAAACCGAATTACAGAAACCGATAACTATACCTGATCAACTTGTAACTGTATGATCAAATGCATGATTGTGGATGATGAACCGCTGGCGCGGCAACTGCTTGAATCGCACGTGCAGCGTGTAAATGGGTTATACCTTGTTAAAAGTTGCGAGAATGCCATTGAAGCGTTTACGACACTGCAGCAGAAACATATTGACCTTATGTTTCTGGATATACAAATGCCGCAGATTACCGGTATAGATCTGCTGCGTTCGCTGAAAGACAGGCCCCGGGTAGTATTGACGACAGCGTATCGCGGTTATGCTTTTGATGCGTACGACCTGGATGTGATCGATTACTTATTGAAGCCTATATCTTTTGAACGTTTCCTCCGCGGCATCAGCAAAGTATATCAATTAAAACAGCCGGTGGAAAGTTATGCCGACAACGACCAGTCGGCTCCGGTAAAATCTTTTGAAGATGCCTATATATACTTCCGGGAAGATCGCGAGATGGTAAAGGTATATCTGAACGACATCCTCTATATCGAAAGTCTTCGCGACTATGTTCGCGTAAAGACTACGCAGCGACAGGTCGTTACGTACCAGAAGATAAGTTACCTGGAGCAGAAACTTCCGGAAGGTAAATTTGTGCGCATCCACCGTTCGTTCATAATCCCTGTAGATAAAGTGACTTCGTTTACAGCCAACACCGCGCGTGTTGGAACAATGGATATACCGATCGGGCGTAACTTCAAACACGAGGCGCTGAAAATTCTTAACAAAAACAACGTACTCCTCTGAAATTCCTGCGCAAAAAAATCGTTGTTATTACGATTGCAGGTGTTAATCACTGAAAATCAGACTGCTATTGCTTTTATGGTGACTGATAAGATCGTATCTTATCTAACCAGACGCACGGAGTAAAATATTTAACGATTTTATCTTTACTAATTATATTAGTTTCTATAAAATTGTATCGCTAATTTAGTTAGGAAACAAAACCCCTCAACCTTACTTTTTT